>SIAG01000072.1 GCA_009691925.1 Planctomycetaceae bacterium | reverse complement strand
GATCCTGCGCGGTGAGCACTCATCGCCCCCGGAAGCCGCGTCGCCTGCAGGGCTGCCGCGTGCTCGCGAATCGCTCAGGGGGCGAGCGTGGGGACGGCCGGCTCGGGCCGGTCCGACGGCAGGCCGCCGTCGGGAATGCGGCGGGCCTGGAGGGCGTAGATCGAACGCCGCCCCGCCATCGCCACCGGACGGGCCTGGGGAGTGGCGGGCTCGGGAAGCGGGACGGGAAGCGGCTCCGGGCTCTGCCCACGGGCGGTGGGACCTTGAGCCAGCGCGGCCGGAGGGGCTGGCGCCGCGACCAGGAGTGATGCCGGGGGCGCCGGGCACCCCTGACGGACCCAGTCGAGCCAGGTGTGCTGGAGCTGGGCCACGCCCGCAACGGCGTAGTGACGCTGGAGGGCGCCGGTCCAGTCGTCGGTGGCGAGGCCGTCACCAACGAAGGCGACGTAGCGGTGCCGGCCACCGCGCTCGATCAGATAGCGGGCCAGCGAATAGCCCTGCGAGTAGAGAGGGAGGACGTCGGCGGGATATTCGCGCATCGCGAACATCTCCGGGAAGGCGATCCCCCGACCGGTCGTGAGGTGCTCGATCAGAAGGCGGTGCTGCCGGGCGCGCTCCACCGGATGCTCTACGGTCGTGCAGGCCCCCTCGTCGGCCCAGCGCGGCAGCGGACGGCGGAAGTGGCTGGCGAAGATCGTATGGGTGATCTCGTGGGGGAGGACCGAGTCGAGGATCCGTTCTTCACTCCCCTGGATCGTCATCGTCCAGCCGAACACCTCGCCGGCGTCGAAGACAAAGCTCGTAGCGCCGCCGGCCCCGAGATGCGGGGCGACCTGGGCCTTGATCGGACAGGGGCGGTTCCACCGCGGCAGCGGTTTGCCGAGCCATTCCACCGCGAGGTCATGACGATACTGCTCGGCGGCAGCGCCGATCTTTCTCGCCTGGCCGTCGGTCGGCGCGTCGATGACGAAGTTCGCGGTCCGATGACTGGCGGCACTGACCCGTCCGGCCCCCAGGGCGAGCACGGCAGCGAGCACCACGATCACCGGTCGCACGAAGCATCGTTCCAGCATGTCGGCTCCACCTCCGTGGGAATCAACGTGCCGTTCCTTCGGCACGCGATTGCGGCTCCCGCGGTCATGCCGATCGCGGGGGGGCGGACACTAGCGAACCGCCGCGACAGGGAACCAGCCCGCTTTTCCCCAGGCAACCACGGGAAAAACGCTCTTGCGGCGAGGACGCTCCGGTGGGGGGTGAGCCGACAGGGCTCAGCAGCGGCGGCCCGCGGAGGGCGGTCGGCCCGATCAGGTGGTTGGGCGGACGGTCGAACCGGAGGCCGCGCCGGCCGCGGCGCTGCTCCCCGTGGCAAGCCGGGGGCCAGGGCCGAGCCGGGTGGCGGTCTCTCCGGTCACGATTCGCCCGGTTTGCCCTCCCCCCCGCGGCGCTCGCCAGCCGAACCAGCGCCGTGAATGCCGCGGCATCCACACCGACACCAGCGCCGCGCCAATGGCCATCGCCAGCCATCCCGGCCAGGTCGGATCGAGCGTCGCGATCCACACCCCCCCCGCCACGACCACGAAGATCGGCGCCACCCACCAGGGACCGAGGAGCGCCGAGGCGAAGCGCGCCACCCGCGGGCTTCTCCGGCGGGCCTCGAGGAGGGCGACGATGCCGAGGAGCAAGACGGCCGTCGTGATCGCCCGCCCCGACAACGAGGCGTCGGTGCGACGGGCGACGACGATCCGCAGACTGGGCACATCCCGCCCCTGGAGAAACCGCATCGGGGGCGCCCACGCGGCGGCGGCATGACTGTCGCGCATGCCGACGTGCGACCAAGCCGCTGGCAACGGCAAAACCGCCTCGCGGCGCCGCTGGCGGAGAAAATCTCCGAGCCGGCGGGCGTCGTCGGGCGCGGCCCGGGCGATCGCCCGGTCGAAGCCGGTCGCGAGTCGCTCGATCGCCCCCTGCCGGGCCGCCGTCATCGTCTCCTCGTCGACGGTGGCCGTCGGCGGAAGCGCTCGGGCCACGATCCCATCGGGGAGCTCGAGGATCCAGGCGGCGTGGAGGGAGGGGAGCCCGACGATGCCCGGCTCGGGGATCTCGAGGATGCCGTCGACCGGTAGGCCGTCGCTGACGTCGCCGGCATAGACCGCGACGATCGACCGGGGCCAGCCGACATCGAGCAACCGCAGTTCCCAGGCGTTCTCGGCGATGCTCGAGCGGGCGGGGATGGCGTCGTTGGCGATCCGCCCGTCGACGAACACGTCGAACATCCGCATCCCCGCCGGGATCCGGATGCGGATCAGCGGATCGGCGGCGACGACATCAAATCTCGACACCCCCCAGGCCCGTCCCCGGGCATCAATCGCCAGGTGGGTCTCGGCAAACTCGACCCGGGCCTCCCCCAGCCCTGCGCCGAAAGCCACCTCGACCCCCGGCTCGCGGAGCGGCGCCGGCGCAGCGACCGGCGCGGCCACGGCCTCGTCCGGCGCGCGGTCGATGACCCGGTATGCGGGGGCCGGAGCATCGGCGGCGACCTCCACCGATCCGCTCGGGGCGAAGACCGCCTCGCCCTCCGGTCCACCGCCGCCGACGATCGCGACGCGCCCCTCCGCCATGCGCCAGGTCGCCGTCAGCGGTCCGCCCGGATCGAAAAGGGACCGGATCAGTGGGAGGCTGCCGGCGCTGGGCGGCGCTCCGGGAAGGCTGGCGGCGACGTCGAGGAGGAACACACCGGGGCGCGGGCGCTGGACGACGACGACGATCCGCCGGGGGCCGTCACGGCGCCACCGAACCCCAATCGGACCGATCTCCGCTGCGGCGGGGGCGCCCCCCGGATCCTCGCGGAGCGATACCTGATCGATGTCACAACCCTCCGGGATCTCGAGCCCGATCGCCACCAGCGGCGAAAGCAGTGCATCGATGCGGGCCTCGAGCCGGAGACGGATCCCATCGGCGGCAAACCCGACATCCATCCTCTGGCTCCCCCGCGGCGGCTGCCGGCGCCGCTCGACGGAGACTCGCGCCGCCACGGAGGCAAGCGCGCTGACGCGCGCCACCCCGCCCGACCCCCCTCCTTCAAACTCCCCCTGTCGGGCGCCTCGGCCGCTCTCGCGCCGCCACACGAGCCCCCCGATCGGTGCCCCCGCGCCGCGCGGGGGAAGGAGGGTCGCATCCTCCGGGAGCGTCGCTTTGACGATCAATTCAGCCGACGGTTCGAGCTGGGTCGTGCGGGCGTCGCTGGTCGCTCCCTCGAGCCAGGCCGACGGCAGATCGAAGACGCCGACCGGGTCCACCAACGGCATCAGGAAGGTCGCCCCGAAGGCGATCCGGCCCCGACGGGGATTCGCCACCTCGACGAGAAACCTCCCCCCGCCGAGCGCCGTCGGGATGAATCCCGGCTCGGTGAGGGCGAAGGCGCCGAGGCGCGGATCGGCACGGAGGACGAGGCTGCGGACGATCTGATCGCCAGGGTCGATCGCGTAGTTCGCAGTCAGTCGACAGCCACCGTCGGCCCAGGTGAGGTCGTTGCGACTCTCCGCCATCGGGATGGTGTCGACGATCCGCGTTCCGCCATCCCCCGCCCAGGCGAGGCGGACGCGCGTCGCGCGGCTGACATCGAATTCCGTCGCCGCCCACTTGCCATCCGCGGGGCGGCGGACGCGCCGGGGGAGACCGTCGGCAGCGAGCGAATCGACCTGGAGCACCGCCGCGTCGCCGCGGGCCACGGGGAGGGGGCCCTCGACGATTAACTCGGCGCGGGGGGCGAAGGGGATCGCGACGATCGCGCTGTCGACCTCGCCGCCGCGGATCGGCCGGACGACCACGCCGACTTCGAGCCGGTGCCGGCCGGCATGGGCGAAGCCGACGCCGAGCCGACGGCCATCGCTGTCGGGCGTCGGCACGACGATCTGGCCATCGACGCGCGGCCCGGCCTCATCCCAGCGGGCCCCGTCCTCCTGGAGGAGCGTGATCAGCCCGCCGGCATCGGCATCGAGGTCGACGTCGAGCGTCCATGCCCCGTCGGCTCCGGGGCGGGCGCGGAGGCGGACGGCGTGGATCCGGACCCCAAAGGCCGCCCTCCGCCCGAGGGCCGCCGAGAGGGCCCGGTAGAGCGGCTCGGGAACGAGGGCCGTCTCGCCGCGCTCCGCGGAGGGGTCATCACCCCCTGCGGAGCGCAGCCCCCCAACGATGAACACCGGGAGCGACTCCTCCGCCGCGGAGGAGGAGTCGGCCGGCGGCGGCGCCGGGCCGGTGGGGAGCGGTTGCCGGGCGGCGGCGGCAGCAGGCGCCAGGAGCAGTGCCACGCAGAGGAGGGGGAGCGTGCCGCGCCACCGGCCGACGGCCTGCCGGAGGAGCGCGGCGACCGCCAGCCCCCACAGGCCGGCGCGGGCCAGGCCGTCGAGCGGCAGCGGCACCCACAAGCCAGCGACGGCGAGGGCGACCGCCACGAGGAGTCGCCTCACGCGGCTGGCGGTGAGAAACCCGAGGGTCGCGAAGGCGAGACAGACCAGCAACGCACCCCCCCACAGCCAGCGCGAGTGGACCAGACGGACGCTCACCCCGGCACCGCGCCCGGCGCGCTGCACGAGGACCCGCTCGCGGAAGCCGGCGTCGATCGTTCCCTGCCGGCTCGATGGGGGCGCGACCTCGGCCCCGGGGCTGGATCGCCCCCGGATCGTCACGGGGAGGAGGCGCTCGAGCCAACCGGTGCGGGCTGCGCCAACCTCGCGGAATCCGATCGGCAGCGTGACGATGTCGACGCCGTCGGGCAGAAGCACCTGCCAGATCCGCTCGAGCACCGGGACATCGATCCCGGCACCGGCGAGCGGAACATTCCAGGCGAAGGGGGAAGGGGCGGCCGAGGTCTCGGAGCGGACCACGAGCCGGATGAAGCGCCGGTCCGCCGGGAGATCGACCCGCCATGCCCCCGTGATCGCGTCGGGCAACACTGTCGCCGGCACGCCGTCGATCACCACGCCCCGCGCCAACACTCCCGCCGGCGGGGTGACGGCCACCCCCGTCCGGCCATGGTTCTCGATGTCGAAGCGGGTTTCGTACTCGGTCACGCCGGTCGGATGGCACCAGCAGGTCGTCCCCTCGTTCCACACCCAGGCCCGGGCCTCGTCATCACGATCGCGCCCCCCGGGCACGATCTCGGCCGCGGGCGCAACCGCCGGTGAGCGGTCGGTCGGCGGAGTGAAAGCGAACTCGGCGAGCGTTCCCTTCGGCAGGTCGTCGTCCCTCGACCGTCCGGCCGGAGGCATCTCCTCGAGGCGGCGGTTGACGATCTGTGGCCGACGACGGCTGGCGTTGACGATCACCACGCCCCCCTGCTGGGGATCGCTGCCGTCGACCCACGCCAACGGGACCGCCACAGGACCGCCGAAGGGGATCACGCGCGCGGCCCGGATCCGCACGTTGCCGCGGACCGGGGGCTGCAGTTCGACGAGCCACGACTCGCCCTCGTCGATGGTCTCCCCGCCCTCGCCACGACGATCAATCCGCCGCACGGCCAGGGTCCCGCCGGTGGGGGGCAAGAGCGACCACTCGAGGAGGTCGTCGGTCGGCTCGGAAAAATGGATCACGACCGCATCGAGCGCCGAGGCTCCCGGGGTGCAGGAGAAGGTGAACGACTCGGTGATCCGGTCGTCGAGGACCGTGAGCCGCACCCGGGTGTCGGCCTCGACCGGGGGCCGGCGCTCGAGCAGGCTGGCCGGAGCCGCCATCGCCCCGTCCTCGACCGGGATCCAGGCCCGGATGGCGGCCTTGGCCGTCAAGCTCGCCAACCGCTCCGGCGGCGCCGCCGGCGGGGGTGCCGGGGGATCGAGTTTGATCGTCGTTTCCGGCGGGGACGTGAAGGCGAGGACGGCCTGGCCCGCGGTCTCCCCGTCGAGGCGCAGCATGTCCATTTCGGCGCCGGTGAACGGCACCTCGGTGGTGATCCCGGCGCGATGACCGGTGATTGCGAGCGTGAATCCCCGCTGCGGGGTCGCGGCGGTGGGAAAACCGATCCGCAGCGAGTCTCCGCGCAGGTCACGCACCATTCGCCAGTCGAGCGAGGCGCTTGCCGACGTCCGTTCGACGCCGATGCCACGCCACTCGACGGCCTCGACGGAATCGATGAACCACCCCGGCGTGACCCGGCCGGTGACCTCGAATGCCTCGCCCCTGCGGACGCGGAGATCACACGCGGCGCGCCCCGTGACGACCGCCTGGCCGATGTCGACGGTGGTCACCCGGGCGACGTCGAGCTCCGCCCCCCGTGACGCCACGCCGATTCGCACCCGGGCCTGCGGGGCCTGCGCCTCAAACGACACCCGCGCCCGTTCCCCCGCCGGCTCCATGAGAGCCTCGATCGGCCAGGCGACGATCTTCTCCTCCGCCACCGCCAGGCACGACTCGGCGCCGATGTCGACCAGCGCTAGCCCAGGATCGCAGTCAACCACGACCCCGCCGCCGGCCCACTCGGCCGCGATCGGCCACACCAGCGGCAGCCACCCGTCGCCCGACTCCGCGGGCTTTTCACCCCCCTCCCCGCGGACCGGCAACGGGGCGACTGCGGTGATCGTCACCGCCGCCATCGTGCCGAGGGATGCGGCGGGGAGCCGGACCGCCGTCGTCCCCGCTACGGCCCCCGGGCCGATGTCGGCAGGACGGACCCCGGCCCGGGGGAGGGTGACGGTTGCCGACTCGAGCGCGAGGCGCGGATCGGCGTCGACCGCCAGCAGCGCCGTCCGCCACGGCGCCGTCGGCACGAACACGGCGGTGACCCGCATCTCCCCGCGCCCGATGGCGGCCCGTTGCCAGCAGCCGAACTGCTGCGGCGACTCCTTGGCCGTCAGCGGTGTGAAGGCGAGGGCCGCCAGGGGCCCGACGTCGATCCGCCAGATCCCCTCCCCGGCGGGCCCGACGTCGGGCCCACCCACGACCTGCACCGCGCCGGCCTCTCCTTCGACCAGCGGCGACGATCCCGCAGGGAGCCCGAGGTCGACGCGCGTCCGCAGCGCGGGGAGAAGCGGAACGACGAACCTGCTCCCCTCCTGCGGCGGTGGCAGCTCCCACTCGAAGCGGTAGCGCCCCGGGCGCGAGGCCATGCAGCCGATCCCCTTCACCCCGCCATAAAGGATCACCTCGCCGCCGGCATCGTCCCCCTGCCAGGCTCCCCGCAGGACCGGCACCATCCCCAGGGAGATCGCGGCGGGAAGATCGTCCGCCGTCAAGTCGATCGTCGAGGTGCCGAGCAAGCGACCGTCCGGGGCGAGCGTGACGCTGCAGGTCGCCTCCCTGACGACGCTGGCGGATCGGTGGTCGGATTGCGGTCTGCCGGTCACCGCGGGATCCCCCTCGGTGGCCGCCAGAGCCGCTTCGAACTCCTCGAGGGGGACCGGCACGAGCCGGTGCCCTCCGAGGGGCACGTCCCCGAGCCTCCCCGCCGGAACCCGAACACGGTGAAACGGCATCGTTGCCGCGGGCGACGCGGCGGAGGAGGGAGCCGCAGGGGGCGGGGGCTCGGCGACCGCGCTGGGGATCGTCAGCGCCACAAGCGTCATCCACAGGCCGGCGCCGCGGGGGCGGATCATGGCAACACCCTTCCCGGCGACTCCGTCGGGATCCCCGACGGCGGGGCGAGATTGACGATCAGCGATGGGTTGGAGGCGAACCGCGTCGAGTCGTCGAGGGGCAGGGGCCGCGGCGGCGCGACCGTCGGGTCCACCTCCCCGCCGCCCCGGCGCAGAAGGGCCGCCAGGAACGACAGCAGGCATGCCGGGATCGCCGCCTGAACGACGAGCGGGGCGATGGCGGGGAACGCCACCGCCGCCAGCGTCGCCGGCAACGCCAGCGCGAAGACCGCCGGTACCCGCCGCCAGGCGGGGCGGTAGACCATCGTCAGCCCGAGCGCGAGGAGGGGGCCCGAGACGAGGAGGACAAGGAGCCAGGTGGGGAGGAGCCAGACGGTGCCCGAGCCGGGCGATCCGGTCCCGGCGAACACCACCCGCCCCGACACGACCGGCGGCTCCTGGGGGACGTTGGATCGTACCGAGTCGCTCCCCCCGGTCGGATCGGCCACCGCGGACCGCGGCACCGCCGACCGGACCCCCCCCGACACCCATTCGGCGAGGACCCCACGCGACACGATCGGCGCCCGCTTCAGCCCCAGCGCGCCCCATTCCCAGCGCTGCTGCGACGTCCACTGGGCCGGGCCGGCGAGGAGGTGTTCGTCATCGTCGAGGATCAGGTCCCAGAAAAACCGGCGCTGGAGGGTTCCATCGGCAAACCGCGGCGCCTCGAGGAGGAGCGGACCGACCACGCCTCCGACGAGCCACGCCGATCCGCCCCCCTCGGCCACGCTCCGCGGTCGCGACATCCCGATCGTCACGAGCACCGAAGCGCGGCCCGCGGCGGATCCCGGGCCGCGCGGCAGGTCGATCGCCATGGCGCCGTCGGGGCGGACCGCCCCGACGATCGCCCGTCCGTCGAGACGGACCTCCACCGCTGCCGCATCGGGCTTCCCGTCGCGCACCGGCAGACTGGTCGGGGGGAGCGCGAGCACCAGCCTCCGGCCGGTGGTGGTGACGGCGTAGCGGAATCGATCCTCGCGCCGATCGGCGAGGAGCCGCGTCTCCAGCCACGCCGCCTCGACGACGGTGTCGCCGCTGCCGTTCCCCAGCTGCGTTGAGAACGTCAGTGGCACCGCTTCCTGGATCCGGGTCGCCACCCAGGTCCGCTCGGCCGCCGATAGGTTCGCCGCCGCGTCCCGTTTCCAGACGTCGCCGCGGACATCGACGACGGCGCTGTCGTCGCTCACGAGCGTGACCGACTGCCGGCCGATCCGCGCCCCACGGGGGAGGACCAGCGGCCATTGCGATACCTCGCCGTCTCCCTCCGGCCGCGGCGTTGGCACGGTCCACCGCAGGACGACCTCCCCCGCCCCTAGCAGCGGCACGGCCAGGAGGGTCCGCAGCGGCGTGCCCTCCACGCCGGGCGACGCCGAATCGCCGTTGGGAAGTTCGAAGGGGGAGAGGAGCTGCGCTCCCTGCCGGATCTCGAACGTCCCCGTGGCCGAAACGGCGGCAGGGAGAACGACATCGATCGATTCGAGGGGGAGATGGGCAACGTCGAGCCGGAGCGTCTCCTCGACGACGGTCTGGCGCTCACCGACGGTGACGCGGACGTCGAGCGCCACCTCGACGCGCCGCGGCAACGAGCGACGCGTGGCCTGAAACTCCCCCACCGCGCCGTCGAGCCGGTAGACGAGTTGCCCCCGGTCCCCGTCGCTGCGCCGCGACGCCGGCACGACCTGGCGCACCAATCCGCGGATCCTCTCGCTGTCGGGGAGGACCTCGATGTCGGCATCAGCGATCACGGTCACCGTCGCCGGGCCGACGAGGTCGGCGCGCGGCTGCGGCATCGTCCAGGAAAGGCGGTCGCCCGACCGGTCGACGGGGAGGGCGGCCCGCAGTTCGACGACGGCATCACCGACGAGTGGCTGGAGGAACGGGATCACGACCTCCCCTTCGCGCGACGCGATCGCAGCGGCATCGACGAGGGTCGCGGGGGAGACCTCGTCAATCGTCCAATCCTCGAGGCCCAGCGACAGCCGCGTCACCGGCGCGCCCCGGACGGAGACGCGGAACTTGGCCTCGAGGATGACGCGGGCGGCGCCGATCGTGTACCGGTATTCCGGTTCGACGACGACCCGGCTGCTGCGGGGGCGGACCCGCATCGGCAGGCTCGCCGGCTGGGCGTCGTGGGCGAAGGCGGCGACGAACCCAGGCTGTCGGGCGGCCGGTGCCGGATCGACGCGCCGATTCACGCCAGGGTCGTCCCAATCGAGCTGCCATTCCCCTGCGACGACCAGCGCCGTCCGTCCCCGCTGTCTCCAGCCGGGCACCCCCTCGACGACGAAGCCGAGCGGATCCAACGGCGTGCGGCCCGAGGGATCGACCGGGCGCTCGCATTCGAGATCGATCACCGCCACTCCATCCCCCCTCCGGTCCAACTGCACCTCGATCGTCGCCGGGCCCTCGCCTCCCGCGCCGGTCTCGTCGGCGGCATGGACCCGGGAGGCCGGCTCGCGGACACCGACGAGCGTGCAGAGCGGGGGGAGCGTCAACCGCACCGATCCTTGCTCCGCCGGCAGGCCCTCGATCCGCACCGTCGCGTCGATCACGGCGACACGGCCATCGATCCGCACGAGGCTTTCCACGTTGACCTGCGGCAGGACGCCGGCCCCCGCCGCCGTGGCGCTCCGCCCCGCGATCCGGAATCTCGTCTCCCCGCCGATCCCTTCGCAGACGACGCGGCTCCCGCCCCCCTCGTCGGGCTCGACGCGCGGCGGAAGACCGACGGGCTGGACGGTTACCACCGGCGCCGCCCGGGGGGTGCGGATCACGCACTGGGACGTCGTCGCGACGGGCAGATCGAGGAGGAACGTCTCGCGATCGGCGAGCGACTCCAGGGCCACGACACCGTTCATGGTCACCGTGTGCCGATCGTCGCGGCTCCCCAACACCCACCCGCGGTAGCCGTTGGCCATGGCATCGCCAGCGGCAGCCGGGCCCTCGAGGAGGAATCTCCCCGGCCCATCAACCCGCGGATCGGCAGACAGGATCAACCCGCCGAGTCGCAACGGGACGTCGACCCAGCCGTCGCGCAGTTGGCGGATCGCGAGGGTGATCTCAACGCCACAGCCATCGCCCCCATCGCCCCTATCGCGCGGGTCGGGACGGGCCTCGACGACGAGGCGCTCGATGACAAAGGAGGGGGGCCGGGGCACGCCGGGCAGGCGGTCGCGCAACCCGAGCAATTCGAGAAAGTCGCGGTACTGGAAGCCGGGCACGGGGACCAGGCGGCCCCCGTCGTCGGGCAGATAGAAGATCTCCGGGGGCTGCTCGACAGGGCGCGGCCTTTCGCTCTCCGCGCGTGCCGGCTGAACACTCTCCGCCCGGGGCGGCACCGTCGCTGGGACACCCGGGCCGGGCCCGCCGCCAACTGGCCCGCCGCCAAGGGGGCCGGGGATTGAAGGGAGGGTTATCCCACCCACAGCGGGAGGCTCCGCCTGTGGGCGTGCCCAGGCAAGCGTTCCCCAGGCGGTCGCCAGGAACAGGAACAGGAGGCGCACGACCATGGGATGGGGGGCGGTGATGGTTCGCTTTCGCCTCGTCATCACCACCCCGGGGGTTTTTGGTCCACGGCTCGGTCGAACGTCAGCAAGGGTTTCTCCCCTCGACACTAGCTTCCCGCGATCACGGCCGCACGCCGCGCCCTGGGGAAGCAACGGCGCCCGACAGCCCGACGCGCACGGCACGACGCGATCGACCGGCACGACCGGCACCACCGACACCCCGGTTCACCGCCGCCCCGGGTCACCGCGGCGCGGTCTCGTTCCTGTCGAGCCACCGGGGGAGAACGCGCTGGAGCTCGCCGAGGAGCCGCGGCGTGGCGGCACTGATGAACGCGGGGGTGTCGAGGAGGAGCTCCGGTCCGGCGGCGAACGGGCCGATGCAGCCCCCAGCCTCGCGGACGAGGAGGAGCCCGGCGGCGACGTCCCACGACTTGATGCTCCGCACCCAGAAGGCGTCGAATCGTCCGCAGGCGACGTAGGCAAGATTGATAGCCGACGAGCCGCTGCGGCGGATCGCCAGCGCCTCGGGGACGACGGCGAGAAAATCCTGGACGGCGAGGGAAGTGCCGTCGACCTGGGCGGGGAAGCTCACCGCCACCACGGCCTCGCCGAGGTCGGCTGTCGCCGCGGCGGCGATCCGCTTCCCGTTGAGCCACGCCCCCCCACCGGCACGGGCGATGAAGCATTCGTCACGGACTGGATCGTAGATCGCCCCCACGAGAAGCTCGTCGCCACGCGCCAGGGCCACCGACGTGCAGTAAGCGGGGATCCCCCTGACATAGTTCGTGGTCCCATCGAGCGGATCGACGATCCAGCGGTGTTCACTGGCCGATTGGGTCTGCTCCTCCGGGGTCGACTCCTCGCCGACAAATCCGTGGTGTGGAAACGCCCCAAGCACGATCCGCTGAACCTCGGCCTGCGCCGCCACGTCGGCCTCGGTGACGTAGTCGCGCGGTCCCTTCGACGAGACCGCGAACCGGCCCACCCAATCCTGGAGCACGCCCCCTCCGGCACGGGCAGCGGCTTCACAGACGGCGAGCGGATCGGACATCGGCGGAGGCTCCTCGACAGACGCAACGCGGGGGCGGCTTTCGCTCACCGCGGCCGCCCCTATCCACCACCCTACCAGACCGCCCCGGAAGCGCGTGCGGAGACGCTCCACGGCCGCTCGGCCGGTGACGAGCCGGTGGTTTTTTCCCCGCGTGCCGGTCGGGGGTTGCCGCGGGTCGAACCGGCAGGCTCCCGTGGAGGACTTCCCGCACCGCCGGCTACACTCGCGGGCGGATCTTTTTTCCCCCGCACGCTTCCCCTACCCCAGCTCCATCGCCTCTCCGCCGAGGGTTTCCATGTCGCGATCGGCCTCCGTGTCGCCCCACTCCACCGCCGGCCGCGATCGCGGCGTTGCCGCCTGGTCGCTCGCGGGGGGGCAGGCGCACGATCGCGCCGCTCACGCCGTCCTCGATCTGACCGCCCCCGCTTC
>SIAG01000071.1 GCA_009691925.1 Planctomycetaceae bacterium | reverse complement strand
CGGGATGCTCCGGGGGGAGGAGGTGAAGCTGGTATTCGGGCTCAGGGAAGATCTCGCCGATGAGCTGACGCAGGCGGGCGTCGAAATCGCCACTCGAGGGACAGCAGGCCTCGGCGAACACAAATCCCCCCTCGTCGATGTAGCGCCGCAGACGCGGCCCGGCGTCGGGGCCGAGCTCGAAGGCCGACTTCCCGGAGATCCACAGCACCGGTGCCTGGAGGAGGTCCTCGAGCGTCGCCGTTCGGGTCTCGACGACATGCCAGGAGAGCCCGGCGGGGTAATCCTTCTTCCAGCGTGACTCGACATGCTCGACGAGATGGGCGATGTCGTGGCCGTGCCGGTTCCAGTCGGATTCCGGGGCGTGCCGGCTCTTGGCAATGATCACCGGCCGGCGCCCCTTGGCGAGGAACAACAGCGCGAAGCTCGTGGCGACAACCGGGTCCTCGATCCGCCCACCGCGAAATGCCCCGGAGAGGTTGTCCTGGGTGCTGACGAACATCTTCGCCCCCTCGAGGTACCAGTCGGCGTCGCCGATGAACCGCCGGGCGGTGAACCGCCCGACACGCTCGAGGCCGTAGAGGTAGTAGTGGTGCCAGGTCTGGCCGGCCATCGGATTCTCCACCACCGAAAACCGCTTCCCGAGCCATTCCAGCCCCCGCTCGACGAGCTTCGGGGATGCCCCACCGCCGCAGCAGGCGACGGAGTCGCGCGTTGCGCGGGCGGCCGGTGTGCCGACGTGCTGGGAAGTGATCCAGACGCTGGCGATGCCGGCGCACGTCATGCTTCCTGAACCACCTGCATTGCCGATCGTGTAGCCCCACGAGCCGTCGGCGTTGGCGCACGACACCCAGTACTGCTGCGCCCGAACCCACACCTCCTGCTTGACCCGCACCCCGACGCGATCGGCTTCGTGGAGGGCGAGGAGCGCGAACTGCGAATTGGAATTGTCGCCGGTCCCCTTCGCCCTGCCGTACGACCACGAGCCGGCGGCCTGCCCCTGCGAGACCTGCGTCCCCTCAAGCCACTCGACATTGCGCTGAAGGATCGCCCGGTCATCCTCCGGGGAGAGCATCGCCAGGAGCATTGTTTGGAGCGACACCGAGTAGGTCTCCTCCGGCTTCTGGCGACGAATCCACTCAATGCCGCGCTGCATCTGGGGATGATCCGGCGCGACGCCGGCATTGGCCAGAGCCAGCATCACCAGGGCGGTGGCGCCGACACGCGTATCGTCGGCCCGCATCGCCACCTGCCACGACCCGTTGGGCTCCTGCTCCCGCAGCAGCCAGTCGCGGGCCTTCTCGATCGATCGTTGAATCTTCTCCGGGGAGAGCTTCGCCCCCTCGCGGTCAGCGGCGAGACCGACAGCCCCCGGGAGGAGGATCCCGCCGAGGAGGCCCGTGGCGACGAGGAAGAAAAGAAAGAGTCGGCGGGGAGGCATGAAGACACCCGGGGCGGTGAAGAGGGGGACGGCCCTCCCCCTCCGGAAACTCCCCTTGAGTCTACCGGCCGATAGGGAAACCGCTGTGCCACGCGGCCGGTTTGCGGGGTTCGGTGCTCGGGCCGATACTTGAAGTGCCCCTGTCCCAGTCGCCGGTACGGGGCCCGCCAAGGAGGGATTTGATCTGTGTCCTCGACCCCGCGCCCGAAGTCCTTGGACGACATCCTCGTCGAGTTCAGCCAGCACCGGAGACTGATGCAGGAGGAACTGCAGAAGGTGATCGTCGGGCAGCACGAAGTCATCGAGCAACTCTTCGCCGCGATCTTCACCCGCGGCCACTGTCTCCTCGAGGGGGTACCGGGGCTGGCCAAGACGCTCATGGTGTCGACGCTCGCCCGGATCCTCGACGTCGGCTTCAAGCGAGTGCAGTTCACCCCCGATCTGATGCCTTCCGACATCACCGGCACGAATGTCCTCGAAGAGGACGAATCGGGGCGCCGCAGCTTCCGGTTCATGGAGGGGCCGATCTTTACCAACATCCTCCTCGCCGACGAGATCAACCGCACGCCGCCGAAGACCCAGGCCGCGCTCCTCCAGGCGATGCAGGAGCGCGAGGTGTCGGTGGGGCAGGAGACCTACCACCTTCCCGACCCGTTCTTCACGATCGCCACGCAGAACCCGATCGAGCAAGAGGGGACCTACCCGCTCCCCGAGGCGCAGCTCGACCGCTTCATGTTCAACATCAAGGTCGGCTACCCCTCGGCCAGCGAGGAGGAGCAGATCCTCATGGCCACCACCCGGTCGGAAAAGCCGGAGGTGCGCAAGGTCCTCTCCGGGCGGGCGATCGTCAACATCCAAAAGCTCGTCGGGAGCGTCGCGGTGAGTGAGTACGTCGTCAAATACGTCGCCCGACTCGTCCGCTCCACCCGGCCGAAGGATCCCCAGGCGCCGTCCTATGTTGCCGAGCTCGTCGACTGGGGCGCCGGGCCCCGCGCCGGCCAGTTCCTCATCCAGGGAGGGAAGGCGATGGCGGCGATGGACGGCCGCTTCAGCGTCTCCATCGACGATGTCCGGCGGATCGCCGTGCCGGTCCTGCGGCACCGCATCGCCACCAACTTCCAGGCCCAGGCCGACGGCCTGACAAGCGAATCGATCGTCGAGCGGCTCGTCCGCGAGGTGCCGGAGCCGGAGATCCCCAAGCTCGTGAAGTGATCCCTGCGGATCTCCCCCAGGACGACGGTGGGGCCCCGGGGCTCACGCCGCGCCCTTTTCCCTGGCGACGGACACCATGGTGCGTGCGGTTGAGGAATACCTGAAGCCCCAGGTCGTGCGCCAGATCGCGCGGCTGGATCTCCGCGCGCAGTTCATCGTCAAGGGCTTTCTTCAGGGGCTCCACGCCAGCCCCTACCAGGGGTTCTCGGTCGAGTTCAGTGAACACCGCAAATACACCCACGGCGACGATCCCAAGGACATCGACTGGCTCGTCTACGCCAAGACCGACAAGCACTACGTCAAGAAGTTTGAGGCCGAGACCAACATCACCGGGTATCTCGCCATCGATGCAAGCGCCAGCATGGCCTACACCCACCGCCAGGAGCTCACGAAGCTCGACTACTCGATCTCGCTGGCGGCCGCGCTCTGCTGGCTCATGATCCACCAGCAGGATCCCTGCGGCTTGATGGTGTTTGATGAGAAGCTTCACTCGAGCCTCCCGGCACGGTCGAAGCGGTCACAGATCGCGCAGGTGCTTTCCGTCCTCTCGAAGGTGAAGCCCTCGCGGCGGACCGACATCGCGCGGAGTCTTATCCAGATCGGGGCCATGCTCCGCCACCGCTCGCTCGTGATGGTGTTCAGCGATCTGTTGGCTGATCCGGAGCCGATCCGCGACGCCCTACTGCGGCTGCGGCACCGGGGGCACGACGTGATCCTGTTCCACGTCCTCGACGAGGCCGAGGTCACATTCCCGTTCGACGGGATGGTCGAGTTCACCGAGCCGGAGACCGAGGAAAAGCTCGTCGTCGACGCCGATGGAGCCCGCCGGGAATATCTCGTGGCGGTGCAGGCCTTCCGCGAGGATTACCGGCGCACCTGCTTCCACGCTGGAATTGACTATGTCCCGCTCGACACGAGCATGCAATTCGATCGTGCCCTGATGGAGTACCTCGTCAGTCGCCGGAACCGTTTTTAGGACTCCGCCCCCCGCCCATGGGACTGTCGTTCCTCACTCCCGCGCTGCTCGCCGGGGCCGCACTCGTGGCCGTGCCGGTGATTCTTCACCTCATCATGCGGCGCAAGCCGGTGCCGCGGGCCTTTCCGGCGATGCGCTTCCTCCGCCAGCGTGCGGCTGCCAACCGCCGGCGGCTGCGGGTCAGCCATCTCCTCCTCCTCCTCCTGCGGATGGCAGCGCTGACGGGCCTGGCTCTGGGCTTGGCCCGCCCCACGCTCCGCGGAGCCGGGTGGCTTGCCGATGGCGAAAAGCCGGTGGCCGCGGTCCTCGTCTTCGACACCAACCCGCGGATGGAGCTGCGGCAGGCCAACCGCACCCGCCTCCAGGAGGCGGCGGCGCTGGCCCGGGCTTTGGCCGCGAAGCTCCCGGCCGCCAGTCAGGTCGCGGTGATCGACACCGGCGGCGGACCGGTGTCGTTCTCCCCCACCGTCGCGGCGGCGCTCACGCGCGTCGACCGTCTGGCCGTCGGCACCGCCTCACAGACGCTGCCGGCCGCGATGCAGGAGGGATTCCGTCTCCTCGCAACGCTGCCCGATCTGCGGCACGAGATGGTCGTCTTCACCGACTGCTCCCAGGGGGCCTGGGAGGGGCGGACCGCGGCCGACCTCGTCTCGGCTAATGCCGACACGGCCGTTCTGTGGGTCGACGTCGGTGCCGAGGGAGCACAGAATTTCTCTCTCGAGGCGATCGATCTGTCGACCGATCAGCCGACTACTGGTCTGGGGCTGGGGCTGACCGTCGAGACGCGGCGCAGCGGTCCCGACGCGAATCGCCCCGTTGCGGTGGAGATGCTCGGTGCCGACGGGCGGTACGCGCGGCGGGCGGTCAAGCCAGTGACGTGGAAGGAGGGGCAAAGCGGGCAGGTGGAGTTCGAGGTCACCGGGCTCGAGCCGGGGGTGCGGCAGGGGCGCGTCGTGCTCGATGGATCGGACGACATGGAGGCGGACAACACGCGATTCTTCACCGTCGAGGTCGGCACGCCGTCGAAGATCCTCGTCGCCGCCCCGCAGCCGGCCGCCGACACCGGGAGATTCCTCCTCCAAGCGATCGCCCCGGCGGCGCTGCGGAAGGCAGGCAAGGGGCGGTTCGACGCCACCCTCATCGACATCGGCAAGCTCGATGCCACCCCGTGGGACGGCTACCAGGGAATGCTGCTGGCCGATCCGCCCCCGCTGCCGCCCCGCACGCTCGACCTCCTCTGGCAGTGGGTGGCCGGCGGCCGTGGGCTCGTCGTTTGGCTCGGGCCACGCGCCGCTGATGCCGGACGATTTAACTCCGACGCGGCGCGGAAGCTCCTCGGCGGGAGAATCGTCCGCGTTTGGCGGAACCCCCGCGAAGACAATTTTCTCGCTCCGGCGAACCTCGATCACCCGATTCTCGGCCCGTTCCGCCGGGTCGGCGACGCCGTTCCCTGGCAGGATTTCCCCATTGAGCGGTTGTGGGAGTTCGAGCCGAACGATTTGGCGGACGGGGCGGGCCCGGCCGACGGTGCGGGCCCGGCGGACGGAGCGGTCGACTCGGCGATCCCGGTGGTGACTTACCGCAACGGCCTCCCGGCGATCCTCGAGCATCGCGTCGGCCAGGGGACCGTTGTCACCGTGACGACGCCGGTGTCGCAGTCGGCCGACGACCCCGATGCCTGGAACATGCTCGCCACCGGGTTCGAGCCGTGGCCATTCGTGATCCTCGCCAACGAGACCCTCCTCCATGCCATCGACACCGCCGACGACCGCAACATCGTCGCCGGTGCGTCGGCCGTGCTCCATCTCCAGCGCCGCGACGTGGCAACGGCGTTCGTGAGCACCCCCGGGGGAGACGACTTCCCCGCGCCGGTCGACCAGCGCCGTGGCACCGTGACGGTGACGACGACCCAGGTGCCGGGCAACTACCGGGTGCGCTCCGGTGGTGATGTTGGCGGCATCGTGCGGGGCTTCAGCTCCAATCTCGCCGCCGATTGCATCGATGCCCGGCGGCTCGCCGACGCCGGCCTCGTCGCGGCGCTCGGTGCAGGCTACCGGCTCGCGCAGAGTGAGGCCGAGCTCGTCCGCGATGTCAGGCTCGAGCGGGTTGGCGCCGAGCTCTCGGGATGGTTCATCCTCCTGGCAGCGCTGGTGATGGCCGCCGACTGGATCGTCGCCAATCGGTTCTATGCGCCACGGGACGATGCCGGATTTGCAGGCGCCAACGCGGGGCCATCGACGGTCCAGAAAGCACCGCCGCCGCTGCTGGGCGGCGCTGGGATGGCCGTGCGGGGGGCCGACGCATGACTCCGCTGCTGGGGCTGGTGCTCGAGGAGCTCTCGCTCGACTTCGACCCGGTCGTGTCGTGGTGGTTCGTCGCCGGGGTGACGCTGGCCCTGGTGGCGGTGCTCCTGGCCGTCGGGCCCGACCGATCGCGTGTCCCGCGGGGGCGGAGGCTGGCGCTTGTCCTCCTCCGCACCGGCGCGTTCCTGGCGCTGGTCGCCTGCCTCCTGCGGCCGACGCTCGTGGCGACGCGCCAGGCCCGCCAGCAGGGGACGTTGCTGGTGATCGCCGATGCCTCCGAGAGCATGACCGTCGTCGACGGGGCCGCGGGACGGACGCGCTTCGAAGAGATGACCGCGGCGCTGGCTGCCGCCCGCCCGGCCGCGGCCAAACTCGTGGCCGAGGGAAATGTCGACATCGGCCTGTGGGCCTTCGACCGGGAGGCCCGCCCCGTGGCAGGGACGGCAGAAGACCCGTTTCCACTCGGCGCCTGGCAGCGGGGAGCGACGAGCGACCAGACGGCGATCGGTGCCGCTCTCGACGACGCGCTGCGGGCCACGGCCGGGCGACCGCTGGCCGGCGTGATCGTCCTCTCCGACGGCGCCCAGCATGCGTATCCGCCGCGGGACCAGCCGCCGCAGGGGGTCGCGCGGAAGCTCGGAGATGCCGCGGTGCCCCTGTGGAGCATCACCTTCGGTCAGCAGCGTGGAGGGGGGCAGGGGCGCGATGCGGCGGTCACGAATCTCTCCGTCGGTGAGACAGTCTATCTGAAGAACACCCTCGAGGTTGCCGGGCGGGTCCGCCTCGATGGGTTGGCCGACCGCGACGTCGTCGTCAAGCTTCTGGCCGAGACCGAGGGGGGGGCGATGGAGGAGGTGGCCCGGACGGTGGTCCGTGGCGGCCCGCAGGTCAACGAAGAGGCGGTGCGACTCGCCTGGACGCCGAAGGCCCTCGGCGAGCGGAAGCTGTCGCTGGTGGTCGTGCCGCAGGAGGGGGAGGTCGTCCTCACCAACAACGAGCTCTCGACGTTCGTCGAGGTGGTCGACGGGGGCTTGAAGGTGCTCTATCTCGAGGGGGCGCTGCGGGTCGAGCAGCGATTCCTCCGCCGTGTCCTCGCCGCGAGCCCCGACATGCAGGTCGACTTCGAGTGGATCGACGCCTCCGGCCGGCGCAACTGGCCGGTCAATCTCGGCCGCAAGCTCGATGCCGGATACGATGTCTTCCTGATCGGCGATCTCGATGCCTCAGCGCTGTCGCCCCAGGATCTCGGGGCGATCGTGGCCAAGGTCAATGCCGGCGCTGGGATCGCCTTCCTCGGCGGTTTCCACGCGTTCGAAGCGGGCGGCTGGGGGAGCACGGTCATCGGCCAACTGCTCCCCTTCGCAGCCGACAAACTTGCCCGCCAGCCTTTTGATCAGCCGATCCGGCCGGGGCTCCACCTCCCCGGTCCGCTGAAGATGCTCCCCGAACAGCGGTTTGGCGGCGTCTCGATCCTGCGGCTCGGGCCGACGGATCAGGAGACCAGGGCAGCCTGGCAGGCCCTGCCCCCGCTCGAGGGCGCCAACGATCTCGGCCGACTGGTTCCCAATGCCAAGCCGCTGGCCGTCACTTCCGACGGCCGGCCGCTGCTGGTCGCCGGTGAGTTCGGCGAGGGACGCGTGCTGGCGTTCGCCGCCGACTCGACGTGGCGCTGGGTGATGCAGGGGGGAGGGGAGCAGCACCGCCGATTCTGGCGGCAGATGGTCCTCTGGCTGGCCAAGCAGGACGACTCCGGAAGCGACTCGCTGTGGGTCCGGCTGGCGCAGCGACGGGTCGCCCCCGGCGCCACGATCCCCCTCGACACCGGTCTCTCGAAACCGGACGGCAGCGGCGTGGCCGAAGCCGCCTTCGAGGCGTTGATGACTTCCCCGGCCGGGGTGTCGCGGCCGTTGCGGCTGGCCCGGAAAGGGGAGTCGTACGCCGGCGTGCTCGCCGACTTCAACGAGCCCGGGGATTGGAAGGTGACCGTCCAGGCGGCGAAGCCGGGCTCGCCTGTCGTGTCGCGATCGGCACGGTTCACCGTCGTCCGTCAGGATCTCGAGTTGGCCAGTCCGCGGGCCAACCCGCTGCTGATGAGGCAGTTGGCGGAATCGAGCGACGGGGGGGGAGTGCGGTCGCCGGAGGAGATCTCCGAGATCCTCGACGATCTGCGGACGAAGCCCTCGGCCTATGACGCCCAGGAGCAGTGGTCAGCCACGCTGTGGGACAAGTGGCCGATGTTCCTCCTCATGGCCGGGCTCCTCTGCACCGAGTGGTTCCTGCGGAAACGCTGGGGGCTCGTGTAGCGATTCACCGCCCGATTTCCCCTGTCGGGGCCGGGCCGCGGCTGCTACTCTCCCTCTCCCTCGCAGGCTGCCCAGTTCGCGGCCCGCGGCGGGGGTGGACCGAAGCAGACCGGGCCGATCGTGCAGGGATTGGAGTACGGAGTGCGCAAGCGACGCCCCATCCGCCGCAAGCTCATGGTGGGGGGAGGGCTCGTCCTCCTCATGGTGGCGCTGCTCTCGGCGAGCAGCTTCCTCGGCACCTATTCCTACCGCAGACTCGTGCGCGGCTTGAGCAGCCGGGCGGCCGAGTTGCCGCGGGCGAGTGATCTCGGCGAATGCGTCGCGACGCTGCGGCTGGTCCACGCGCGGGCCTTGTCCGGCGATGTGACGGCCCTCGCCGCCGCGCCGACACCCCTGCCGGTTGTTCCTCCGCCCCCGGTGCCCATCCAGGAGGGCGAGGACGAAGATGACGGTGAGGAGGAAGCCCGTCAGCTCGGCCCCTGCAGCGCTCCGTTCCTGGCGGTGCTGTGCCGCACCGAACGGGCTCTGGAGTCGTACGTCGAGGAGCTCGGGAAGGGGGAGATCGACAACGCCCCCCTCGGTGACCGGAGCCGCGAGCGCGAGACGGCCCGGCGCATCGCCGAGAGTCTCGTGAGGATCCGCGACGTGGTCGGCCGGCCTTCCGCGGGCAAGGGAGTGGAGATCGGGGAACTCCGCCGCCTCGGCCCCGACCTCGGTCGCCTCGCCGCGCTCGTCGCCACCCTCCCGACCTACCTCCAAGAGCATCTCCACGATCTCTCCAGCGACGTCCGTACCGGGTATCGGACCCTCATCGTCACCACCTGGGCGGCGGCGATGGCATCGGCGCTCCTGCTGGCTTCGCTCGGCGTCCTCACCTACCGCTGGGTGTTCCGGCCGCTCCGCCTCCTCGGCTACGGCTCCCGGCGCGTGGCCGCCGGCGACTTCGCCTTCCGGCTCAACCTCGACAGCCGCGACGAGATGGCGGAGCTCGCCGAGGCCCTCAATGACATGACGCAGCGCTTCCAGGAGGTCCGCGACGACCTCGACCGGAAGGTGCAGCTGCGGACGCGCGAGGTGATCCGCAGCGAGCAGCTGGCGAGTGTCGGCTTCCTTGCCGCGGGGGTTGCCCACGAGATCAACAACCCCCTCGCCGCGATCGCGATGTGCGCTGAATCGCTGGAGAGCCGGCTCGCCGGCCTCGTGGCCGACGACGACGAAGCCCGGGTGGCGCGCCGCTACCTCGAGCTGATCCAGGCCGAGGCGTTCCGCTGCAAGGGGATCACCGAGAAGCTCCTCGACTTCTCCCGGCTCGGTGAGGTCCGCCGCCAGCCGACGGCGATCATGGGCTTGGTGAAGGATGTCGCCGAGATGCTCCGCCATGTCGGGCGGTTCGCCGGGAGCTCAATCGAGATCGACGACGGCCCCGATCTGGCGGTGATGGTCAATCCGCAGGAAATCAAGCAGGTCGTGCTCAACCTCCTGGTCAACGCCCTCGACTGCATCGAGTCGACCGGGCATGTCCGCGTGGCCGTCCGGCGGATCGGCGAGACGGCGGTCGTGACCTTTTCCGACGACGGCTGTGGGATGAATGACGAGGTCCTCGAGCACCTCTTCGAACCCTTTTTCACGCGTCGGAAGACGGGGCAGGGGACCGGCCTGGGGCTGTCGATTGTCCACCGGATCGTCGTCGACCACGGCGGGCGGATCGAGGCAGAGAGCGATGGGCCGGGGAAGGGAGCGATGTTCCGCGTCACGCTCCCCCTCGCGGCCGTTACCGAGGGGCAGCGGCGCCCGGGGAACGGGGCGACGAGAGATCTGGATCCAGCCCAGCGCGCTGCGTGAACACGAGACCTGGAGACGTGACATGACCAAACCTGCCCGGCCGATGCGGATCCTGTTTGCCGACGACGAGATGTCGCTCCAGGAATTGATGCGGATCGAACTGCCGCGCTTGGGGCACGAGGCGACGGTCTGTCCGGATGGTCGGACGGCGATCGCGGCCCTCGACCGCACCGCCTATGACTGCGTGATCGTTGATCTCGACATGCCCGGTGTCGGAGGGATGGAGGTCATCGCCCGTGTCCGTGACGTGGCCCCGGACACCGAGACGGTGATCATTACCGGAAAATCATCACTGGAGTCAGCCATGTCGGCCGTCCGTCAGGGGGTGTTCGATTACCTCACTAAGCCGTGCAAGCTCGCCGAGATCCAGGCAGTTCTGGAACGGGTGAGGAAGAAACGCGAGCTGACGCTCCGGCTCCGGGCGCTCGAGGGAAGGGTGCGACGGGCAGAGGGGACATCGAGTCTCGTCGGCGGTTCGCCGGGGCTCGGCGCCGTGCGCCGGCTCGTTGCCCGGGTGGCCGCGAGCGATTCGAGCGTACTGGTGCGCGGCGAAACGGGGACCGGCAAGGAGCTCGTCGCCCGGGCGATCCATGACGGCAGCCCCCGGGCGACGGGGCCCCTCGTGGCCGTCAACTGCGGCGCGCTCCCCGAGCATCTGGTGGAGAGCGAGTTGTTTGGCCACCGGAAGGGCGCGTTTACCGGTGCCGAGGAGCACCGCGCCGGCCTGTTCGAGGTGGCCGACGGTGGGACGCTGTTCCTCGACGAGATCGGCGAGCTCCCCAAAGCCCTCCAGCCCCGCCTTCTCCGGGCCCTGGAGAGCGGCGAGATCCGTCGCGTCGGTGACAACCACCCGATCACCGTTGATGTCCGGGTGGTCTGTGCCACCCACCGGTCCCTCGAGGAGATGGTGGCGACCGGCACGTTCCGCGAGGACCTTCTCTTCCGCATCAACACCTTTGAGGTGGCGATCCCGCCGCTGCGTGATCGGCTCGACGACATCCCGGCGCTCGTCGATCACTTCGTCCGCGACGCCCGCCCGCAGACGCCCCCCGGCGCCCTCGTGATCGAGCCGGAGGCGCTGGCGGTCCTCCACGGCCATGTCTGGCCCGGGAATGTCCGCGAGCTGGCCAACTGCGTCGAGCATGCCCTCGTGCTGTGCGATGGATTGCCCCTCACGATCGAGCATCTCCCGGCCCGGCTCGGCGTCGCCAAGCCACGGCCGCTGCCGGTCACGGCCGGAGCCCCCGGCAGCGACGCAGCGCCGGTGCAGCCGGCAAGCCTCCTGCCCCAGCCCGCTCTCTCTTCCGCTCCGCTGTCCGCCATGACCGACACGACGGCGCTGGCCGTGCCCGGCGCGGGGATGCCGTTAGCCGGCCCGCCGCCGGCGATGGCGAGAGATTCCAAGCCGGTCAGTCTCCGTCAACTGGAGATGGCGGCAATCGTCGAATCGCTCGAACGCAATCAGGGCAATAAGCCGCGGACGGCCGAGGAGCTGGGGATCAGCCTGAAGACGCTTTACAACAAGCTCCACCAGCGGGCGGACGCGCAGCAGGCCGAAGGCCAAGCGTCGGCGGCCGTCGAGGGGCCGGCAGACGCCGCCGCGTGATCCGGTGCCGTTGGATCGCCACTGGCTGGAAGCCTGGAGGCTCCCGGTCAGCCGGTCTTGCGCACGACCCCGACAAGAATGCCGAGGACCTTCGCCTGGCGGACATAGATCGGCTTCATCGACGAATTGGCCGGTTGGAGGCGGATCCGGTCGCGCTCCGGGAACCAGTACTTGAGCGTCGCCTCGCCATCCTCTGTCTGGGCGACGACGATGTCGCCAGCGTGGGCCGTGTGGCGGCGACGGATCACCACCCAGTCACCATCGGCGATCTGGGCCTCGACCATCGAATCGCCCATCACCTTGAGGACGAAATGGTCGTCCTTGTCGAAGAACTCATCGAAGTCGATCCGCTCCTGCTGCTCGTCAGCGGTGCGGAGCGTGCCCGCCGCCACCCACCCGGCCATCGGGAGGCCGCGGAGATGGGCTGGTTCGGTGATCAATTCGATCGCCCGGGACATGTTCTTCCCCCGGCTGATCAGCCCCTTCCGCTCGAGGGCCTTGAGATGGCAGACGACACCGTTGGGAGAACGGATGTCGAACGCCTGACCAATCTCCCGGACCGTCGGGCCGTAGCCGCGGTTTTGGATCTTGTCGCGGATGAAGGTGTAGATCTCGAGTTGCCTCTCGGTCGGGGTGTCAACGCCCTGATCGGCAACCATATGCCTCCCCGCACCGATAATGGATGCCCCATGCGAGTGGGGGGGGGAGGAGGCCAGGGATCCGAGCACTGCCTCCCCGCCGACCTTCGACAGCTTGGGAGCGGGGCGCCGTCCCTCGACCGGTTTGCGGCTCGAATTGGCGCGTGCTCCAGTTGTCGGCTTGCCCACAGGAGCGGGCTTTGTGGCCGCAGACGGGGATTGCAGGGAGGATTTCTGGCGGAGCGTCACGGGGACCTCAACGAAAAGAGGATGAGGAACGGCCGAGGGACAGGCGTAAACATCAGTATCCTACTATACG
>SIAG01000070.1 GCA_009691925.1 Planctomycetaceae bacterium | reverse complement strand
GCGATTGGCCTCGTCTGCACGGCGTTGCCATTCGCGAAACCGGCAGTATCGGCGGCCGAAGGCGCCCTTGCCAAGCTAGCCCGCTCCGCCCCTCCCAAGACAGCCAGCGCCGCCGCTGGAGCCGGGCCGGTCGCCGGAAGTGCCGATGAAATCGCGGCGGTGGTCGGGACGGTTGCCGATGACGGGGTGGGAGTCGCAGGGAGCAGAGCGGTTGTTGGTGCTCCCACATCCAGCGGACTCGCAAACGTTACTCGCTTGAGTGCTAATGAATTGGAAACGGGCAAGCGACTTGAGGCGGTACTGGGAAGAGTTCTTCGCGAATCGCCCCATGAAGGCGCCGAGTACATCGACGATCTCGGGAAGACCTACGATGCTTTCGGGCATCCAAACGCCTCTCGATTCTGGAATCCGAAAGCGTTTTTTGCTTCTCTTGAGCATCATCTTCGCAAGTCGAATGACTTCACGGTGATAGGCCTAACGGGGTTCTCCCAGGATCAGATCACAGCCGTTCAGAAGTATCTGTCTGGCCTCTCACCTGATCAACTAAAGAAGCTAATTTTAATAGGAATATAATATGGCTGGCTTTGTTGTGCGGAGAGAGGGCTGTGAGTGGTCCTCCGCCAATTGGATTTTCTGGGGGTTCATGGATCATTTGATTAGTTCTCTCACTGACGACCTCGAAGCAGTACATCGCCTCGAGGGGTGTAAGTGGATGCAGTTGTTGAGTGTTCCAATGTTGGAAGAGGAAGACGCCCCGTCGACGGCCAAAATACTCGATGCAGCGCGAGTCGTGGCGACGCGGTGTCTAAGGGGCGAGTTGCTTTGTTCGGTGGATGGTGTGGTGCTCGACAAGGTAAATCAAAATCAGTTTAAGGAAGCGATGAAAACTCTTGTATCAACGCTACAGGAGTGACCCTCGACGTCTGGCTATCCTACAGTGCAGGATCTGGTGCCGGCACGTCGTCGTCCGCCGCTGCCGGCAACGTGAATACCAACGGCCCAACGCTTCCATCGCAGGTCGGAGGCGGCTCGGGGGGCAGCCTGTCGGCACCGAATGGTCCGGTGCTCTTGGGCAACTCGGGATCCGGAACCGGTTCATCCAGCAGCGGGAGCAGCAGTTCCGCACCGAATGGCCGGGTGCTCCTGGGCGGCTCGGGATCAGGAAGATAAAGCAACTCCTCTTCTGTAAATGCCGGGATGAGCAGGCGGGTCATCTGGCTTCCATGTTCAGATAGGCACGTTCAGTTTTCCAGTCGTCGCCGATCCCGGTGGCCTGCACGCCTGCCGCCATCTCCCTGCCACGGAAATCCCCGAAGAACCCTGGGGAAGGCTCCACAAGGCGGCGCATAGTCCAGCGCACGGGCGGCGCATTTCCTGGCGAGGCACGCGATTGCAGGGAATCGCACCGCATCGCACGTCGGGGGCGGAAACGACCCGATCCCCAAAGAAATCGCGGCTTTCGCGGGAGAAACCGAGATACTAAACAAAAGAACAGTGGCCGAGGCGGGAATCGAACCCGCACGGAGATTGCTCTCCACAGGATTTTAAGTCCCGTGCGTCTGCCTATTTCGCCACTCGGCCCGGGGGAGGCCCAGCGATCGTAGCGGCCGGCGTGGGCCCCGGGCAATCGGCGGCGTCGCTACACTCAAGGATCTGCCCGGTTCCTTCCCGCCTTGCCCCGCCCCGCCTTGCCCCGCCCCGCCTTGCCCCGCCCCGCCTTGCCCCGCCCCGTCGCCCCGCCAGATCCGCTCATCCCCCTTCGAGGTTGCTTTGGAGCCCACCACCGCCACCGGTCTTTTCCCCACTGCCTTGCTTGGCGATATCGCGGTTCCCGCCGGGATCGACGGCTTTCTCGGCACGCGGGCGAGTTTCGGGATGGACGTGGTGCTCGTGGGGCTGCTCGCCACGCTCCCCATCCTCGCCTGGAGCATCTATCTCGTTGCTCGGCGCCGCGACTACGCCAGCCATCGACGGCTCCAACTTCTGATCGCGGCCGCCCTCTTGGCCGCGATCGTCGTCTTTGAAGTCGACATCCGGCTGATCTCCGACTGGAAATTGCGGGCCGCGCCGAGCCCGTTCTGGCCCGCCGGGGTCCTGACGGCCCTCGGCATCCATCTCGTGTTCGCGGTCTCGACCCCCGTCCTCTGGACCTGGGTCGTGTGGGAGGCGTGGAGGCGATTTCCCACCCCGCCGCAGCCAAACGCGCATTCTTCCCGACACCGTTTCATGGCCCGGCTAGCGGCGGGTGATCTCGTCCTCACGGCGATCACCGGCACGGTCTTCTACTGGCTCGCGTTCGTCGCCCGCTGACGGCAAGCCGGTGTTCAGGCGTGCCTGGCGCCCACCGGCGGCAGCCAGCGGCAGATCGCCAGGCCGCCGAAGTAGAGGAGGCACAGCGGGATCGCGAGGAACATAAGGCTGTAGGGATCGGCCGGCGTGAGGATCGCCGAGACGACAAAGATGATCACGATCGCCATCCGCCACTGGGAGGCGTAGGTGGCGACATCGACAATCCCGATCCGCTCCAGGAAGAGCATCACCAGCGGCAGCTGGAAGCCGATCCCGAAGCCGATTGGGAGGATCAAGACAAACCCCATCCACTCGCTGATCCGCGGGTCGGGATCGAGGCCGAGCCAGGCGTTGAACTGGAGGAGGTAGTCGAGGACGAAGTCGAAAACGAAAAAGAAGGCGAGGAACACGCCGGCGAGGAACAGCCCGATGCTCAGCGGGAGGAAAATATGGACATACCGCTTCTCGTGCGGGTAGAGGCCGGCGGCGACGAACGTCCAGAGCTGGTAGAAGATCCACGGGCTCGCCACGACCACCCCCACCAGGAGCGCGGCCTTCACGTACATCCCGAACGCCTCCTGGGCGCTCAAGGTGGTAATGCTGACGCGTGCATCCTTGACCATCGGCTGCCAGAGGAGGACCGGCACGAGGTCGTCCATGCCGAACCCTGCCTTTTCATCCTCGACGCTGCCGGCCGCGCCGGCAGGAGTCGTCCCGAGGACCCGGGCCAGCCGGTCGGCGTGCACCTCCCGGAGCTCGAACGACATGCCGTGATTCTCGACGGCGTCGATCACCTCCTTCCGGGAATACGGGAGGGCAGGGCCCCCGTCGACCCGGGGCGTCCAGGTGTCGAACGTCTCGACGGCCCGATTGGAGTAGTAGTTGGCCAGGGCCCGCTTGAGCGGCTGCTCGATGAGATGGACGAACGGGCGGGCGACGGCGAAGCCGATCGCCACGGCGACCAAGAGCCCCATCGTGGCCTTAATGAGGCACGCCCGGAGTTCCTCGAGGTGCTCCCCGAAGGTCATCGTCGAGTTCTGAAACAGGTCTTCGTCGTCGATGCGGGCCATAGGGGAAAGCCGGGGGGGGCGGTTTCGATACGACGAATCTACTTCACATCCCGCCGAGATGCCCGGGAGCCTTTTTTCCGCGGGGCGTCAGGCCCCGTACTTGCCGAGGCGCTGGGCGTGGGCCATCGCCAGAAGCATCAGATGCTTCGCGGGGAAGATCCCGAAGCCGCCGCGGAGGCACTCCCGCTCCGAGAACTTCTCCAGCCCGTCGGGCCGGCAGGTGGCGGCGGCCAGGACCGTCGGCACCGGATGCCAGGAGTGGCTCTTCATGAGGCTCGGCGTGCTGTGGTCGCCGGTGACGATGAGAACATCGGCCCGCAGCGCCTCGATCCGGGGGATCACCCGGTCGAGCTCCTCGATCCGCTTCACCTTCTCCGCAAACGCCCCATCCTCGCCGGTGGAGTCGGTGTATTTGAAGTGGAGAAAGAAGAAGTCGTAGTCCTGCCAGCAGGCGGCGAGGGTGTCGACCTGCTCGGCGAGGGTGTGGGGCGTGCCGACGAGCGTCATCCCCACGAGCCGGGCGAGCCCCTTGTACATCGGATAGACGGCGATCGCAGCGGCGCGGAGCCGGTAGAGCTCTTCGTAGCTGGGGAGCTTCGGCTTGGCCGCGAAGCCCCGCAGCACCATGCCGTTGGCCTTCGGCTCGTCGGCGAGGATCCGCCGGGCCTGGGCGACGAACTCGTTGGCCACCTCCGCCGTCCGCGCGGCGGCGGGGGTGTGGGCTTGAGGATCGAGGGGAACGACACCGGTGGCCTGGGGATCGGTATCGGCCACGGCACCGTCGAGGCCCTTGCCGCGGAAGACGACGACGAAGCGGTGCTCCTTGACCGGCTGCACGAACGTCTCAACACCGGCGATCTTTACCCCCTGGAGACGCTCGACCACCTTGAAGCTCTCCTCCGAGGGGATCCGTCCGGCACGACGGTCGCTGATCAGACCGGCCGCATCGAGCGTGCAGAAGTTCCCCCGGGCGGCCACGTCGTCCGGGCCGAGCTCGAAGCCGATGCCGGTCGCCTCGAGGGCGCCACGGCCGATCCTGAACTCGAGCGGGTCGTAGCCGAACAGGCCGAGGTGTCCGGGGCCGGAGCCCGGGGTGATCCCGGGGAGCACCGGCACGCTCGAACCGCTCGTCCCGCGCCGGACGAGCCCGTCGAGATGGGGCGTGTTGGCCGTCTCGAGCTCCGTCTTCCCCCCCGGATCGAGCGGCAACCCGCCGAGACCGTCGGCGACCACCAAGACAATCTTGGACGACGACTTCTCCGCCAGTTCACGCACCAATTCATGCTCGATCACGCTGCGGTCTCCTCGCGGGGCAGGGAAGGGGGACCTCGTCATGAGAGGCCCATGATGTTCGGGAGCTCCTGTTGTCGGGCGTGGCGGCGGTCACTTCAAGGGCATTTCCAAGCCAGCGGCGAAACCCGACGGCGACGGCCGGCTTCACGCCGGCATCCCCCACGGACCCGGTATTCTTCCGGTCGCACCGCCACCGCTCCCCTCCGCCTCTGCTCCGCGCCCGCCATGAGTGTTCTCCGTCCCCGGCCGCCGACCGATCCGATCGAGCACGATCCTCCCCCCGGGGTGCTGTCGGCCGCTGGCCGCACTATTCCGCGCTGGCAGGCGTGGCTCGACCGGGCGGAGCAGGTCCGCGGCGCCGTGGCCTCCGCCTGCGGGACGGAGGCCGAAGGGATGCTCGAGGCCTACGGCACGACCCGGAGCCAGGCGCAGAGGCGCGACAGCGCCCTGTTTGCGATCCTCGCTGCCGCCCGGCAGATCCGGGAGTCGGTCGATCGCGTCATCGTCATCGGCGACCGGGCCGACCGGGCCTTGGTCGACCTGCTCGTGAGCACCTGCTGCCACCCTCGCCACGACGATCTTCCCCGCCATGAGCGCGGCGGACGACCGCGGATCTGGACGCTCGGCCCCGACGACGATGACGACACCGTCCAGGGAATCCTCGACGCCCTCGGGCCACAGACCGGCGACAGGCTCCTTGACGCGTGGGGCGTGGTCCAGGCTGGGCCATGCCGCGAGGCCTTCACCCAGAACTGCGTCGGGCTGTTCGCGGCGGCGCCCGATTCGACCGCGCGGCCAGGCGCGGGCCCGGCGCTGGTGGTAGCCGCGGCCGTCGATCCTCCCGGCGCCGTCTCCGTCCCGGCCGTGTCGGGCGACGCGCCAATCTGCCCGCTGTCAGCGCAGGAATGCGGCGGGGTATTCACCGCGGCCTCGCTCCTCCCGGCGGCGATCGCCGGCATCGACGTCGTCCGGCTCCTCGAAGGGGCCGCTGCCATGGCCCGGCGGTTCCGTGAGGCCCCCGCCGAGGTCAATCCGGTCGTGTCCCTGGCGCTCGTCGGGCGCTGGCTCGCCGCCGCCCCGAACACCCTCGGAGGGGCGCCGCGACGCCGTCTCCTCCCTCCGCCCCGGTGGCGGGGGCTCGTCGAGTGGCAGTCGGCCCGGGCGGCTCCGCCACATCCCCACGCCCCCCCGCCGGTGGTCGAGGCATGGTTCACCACCCCGATCCGCGTCGCGGCCTGCCGTCGGGCCCCGTTTGCCACGATCTCTTCTGGCGGCACGGCCGATCTTCCCCGCCGCCGGCCGAGTGCGACGACCTCCGCCGACCAACTCCTTCTCCCGCGGTGCGACGAGCACACCCTCGGTCAATTGCTCGAGGGGCTCCGCCTCGCCGCGGCGGTCGAGTCGGGCCTCGGCTGAAGTCCGGCGGCGCTCGCCGGCGCCTGGTGGTATCATCCCGCCACCCTCCGGAGCAGGACACGATGGCGATCACGCTGACTTGGATCGGACATGCCACCTGGCTCGTTGACACCGGCCACGGCGTGCTCCTCATCGACCCGTTCTTCGACGAATCCCCAACGGCCTGCATGAAGGGGGCGGAGGTCGCCTGCGATGCGATCCTCGTGACGCACGGCCACGCCGATCATGTCGGCGATCTCATCCCGATCGCGCGGCGGACCGGGGCTCCGGTCTACTGCAACTGGGAGATCGCCCAGTGGCTCGGGGGGCAGGGGATCGAGAATGTCCGGCCGATGAATCTCGGCGGGCGGACGACCGTCCCCGGCGGCATGGCGAAGATGGAATTGGCCCATCACTCCTCGAGCCTCCCTGATGGAAGCTACGGGGGGACGGCGGCCGGGTGGCTCCTCGATGTCGGTGGGGTGCGGGCGTACTTCGCCGGCGACACGGCCCTGTTTACCGACATGGAGCGAATCGGGAGGCGGGATGGCCAGGGACGCGGCCTTGATGTTGCCGTCGTGCCGATCGGCGACCTGTTCACGATGGGCCCCGACGATGCCATCGAGGCGATCAGGCTCCTCGCTCCGCAGGTCGCGCTGCCGACCCACTACGACACCTGGCCCCCGATCCGGCAGGACGCGGCAGCCTGGGCCCGGCGCGTCGGCGAGACCACCGGCACCGATGCCCGCGTGCTCCGCCCCGGCGAACGGATCCGCATCGACGTCGTCGTCGACCCCAACGGGGTCTGAAGGATCGACTGGGCGACCCCGCTCCTGTGGACAAGCCCTCGCGACCGTCCGATCAGCGCGACGTGGTCAGCGGCCGCGGCGGAGTGACCCGAACCTCGATCGCGTCGCCGACAACGCGGACCTCGAAAACGTCGACCTTGAGCCGCGGATTGTCGCACCACGCACCATCGCGCAACCGGAATCGCCAGGCGTGCCAGGGGCAGGTGACCTCCCCGTCGCGGAGTGGCCCGCTGCCGAGCGAGGCCCCCATGTGGGGACAGAGATCGTCGATCGCCTGGTAGGACGTACCATCGTGAAACACCGCCACGAGGCGTCCACCGACCTCGTAGGTGCGCCCTTCACCGGCAGGGATGTCGCCGACCCTGGCGACGGGCGTAAACGGAACTTCGGACATGCTTCGACCTTGTGACAGGAAGGAACACCGTGATGCACGCCCCGGCAACACCCGCGGACGAGCCTGCCCCCGATGATACCCCTGATCGGGGCGCGGAGGCCGCCGGGCCGATCCGGCTCCTCGTCCTCGACATCGACGGGACGGTGAGCAACAGCCGCCACGAGATCGAGGATGCCACGGTCGCGGCCGTCGCCCGCGTCCGTGCAGCCGGCATCGCCGTGCTCCTGGCCACCGGTCGGCGCTACCGCGACGCTCTCCCGGTGGCGGCCCGGCTGGGAGTCGAGGGGGCGCTGGTGACCGCGTCGGGGGCGCTGGTGAAGCGGACGGGCGATCACGCCACGCTCTTCCGGGCGACGTTCGATCCGGGGGCGTTGGCCGCGGTGCTCGCCGGGATCGAGGCCCGCGGGCTCGAGCCGATCCTCTACACCGACAGCTACGCCGAGGGCTTCGACTTCCACTGCCGGCGCCTCCCCGGCGGGGAGGGGGCGGAGCCACCACGGGGCGTCGCCGAATATCTCGCCCGCAATCGTCATCTCGCCCGCATCGATCCCGCTCTCCACCAGCGGCCGCCAGCGGGGGTGTTCGCCGCGTTCACGATGGGGGATCGCGACACGATGCTCGACCTCGAGGCTGAGCTCGGCGCGGCCTGCCCGGGGCTGCTTTCGCTCCATGTCATCCGCAGTCCGCGGTACCGCGACTGGATGTGTGAGATCGCCCCGGCGGCGGTCACGAAGTGGAGTGGGGTGGCGGCGATCGCCGCGGCGGCCGGCATCCCCGCCTCCCAGATCTGCGCCGTCGGCGACGACGTCAACGACCTGCCGATGATCCGGGCCGCGGGCCTGGGGATCGCGATGGGCAACGCCAGGCCGGAAGTCCAGGCCGCCGCCGATCTCGTCGTCTCGAGCCACGACGAGGGGGGGATCGTCGACGTGGCCGCGCGGCTCGTTGACAGGCCCTGACGACGTTCGCGGAGCCGCGCGCGGGTGCCGCCGACGATGGAGGGGCAGGGGGGGTGGCCTGGGCTAGCGGCGGGGGCGGGGGGTGGCGCGTGCCGTGCCGCAGTCGGGCTGCGGTTGTCCCCGGCGGCGGCGGTCCCTATAAGTCGGCGTCCGCCCGACAGCCCGGCATCCTCTTGCCACCCCCCGCCCCCGGTCTCCGATGGAACCGAAAATCCACCGCCCGCAGGCGCAGTGCAGCCGCACCGGCCAGCCCTTCCAGCCGGGGGATGCCATCATCTCAACCCTCGTGCGCTCCCCCGAGGGACTCGTGCGCACCGACACCCTGGCGACGGCATGGACCGGCGCAGCGGAGAAGTCGGTGGCGCGGTGGCGATCGACCTACCCCAAACCCGACGCGACCGGCGCTGTGCTCGCGCCGAACGACGTCCTTCTCGACATCATCGAGCAACTCCAGGGGCATCAGCCCGAGGCCCCGCTGCGGTATCTCCTCGCCCTCCAGCTCGTCCGTCGCCGCGTGCTCCGTTTCGTCGACCAGCCCACCCACGCTTCCGCCACCTCCGAAGGGCCTCCGCCGATCGGGGCCGAGCCGCTCCGGCTGGCGTGCCGGAAGCGCGACTGCGAATACATCGTGCAGGTCGCCCCGCCTGAGCCTGCCACCGCCGCCGCCGTCGAAGCCAGGCTCGCGGCGCTCCTCTGGTCGGGAGACGCCGCATGAGCCCCCACCGTCGACGATCGACCACGACGCCGCGGCGGGCCGGATCGCGGGGCTGTTTGTTGGCCCTCGTCGTCGTCGCGCTCGCCTCCACCGGCGCGACCTGTCCCAACGCCCTCCGCGGGTATCAGGTCGGGGTCATGCCGCTGCCGCGGGCCCTGCCGGAGCAGCCGACCCTCGAGCAAGTGATCGGCACGGTCCACGACAACACGCGCCGCGTCCGCAGCCTGATGGCCCCCCAGGCGGTCCTCTCGGTCCCCGGCGTCCCGCGGCTCTCGGCGCAGGTGGCCTGCGAGCCGCCGCGGCGCTTCCGCCTCCGTGCCCAGACGGCGATCACCGGCGGGGAGCTCGACATCGGCAGCAATGACGAGCTGTTCTGGCTGTGGATCCGCCGCCACGAACCGCCCGTAACGCTCTACTGCCGCCATGACGACTACGCCAAATCGGCCGCCCGCAAGCTGATCCCGCTCCGCGCCGACTGGATGCCCGAACTGCTCGGTCTGGTCACCTTCCGGCCCGAGGACCAGCACGAAGGTCCCGTGCCCCTGACCGACGGCCGAATCGAAATCCGCACCACGATGGCGGGGCCGGACGGGGCGATGCGGAAGTCGACAATCCTCGACGGCACCACGGGGCTCGTGCTCGAGCAGCACCTCTTCACGCCGACCGGCGAACGGCTGGCGAGCGTGCGGACCTCGAGGCACCGCGTTGATCCCCCCAGCGGCGCCGCGCTCCCCCGGCTCGTCGAGGTCTCCTGGCCGGCGTCGGGTGTGGAGTTTCAACTCGAACTGACGTCGATCACCACCAACATGGCCCCCGCCGATCCGGGGCAGCTCTGGCAGATGCCCTCCTACGAGGGCTTCCAGCCGATTGATCTGGCCGACCCGGCGGTGGTGATCAGTGGTCCGGCCGGCGGTGCAGTCGCGCCGCCGCCGCCAGTCGCGCCAGCGCCTCTCCAGTCGCCAGCGCCCTCTCCGCCGGCGGGCCTCTCTTCGCCCCCCCGGCCCTATGCCGGCTGATGGCCGAACGGTTCAGCCGGCCGCCCGAGGGCCGAGCGCTGTGGCCGAGGATGGGGCCGCGGGCTGCCCGGGGGGGAGCGGATGCCCCGCTTCGCGCATCTTCTGACGGGCCCGCGACAGTGCTGGCCCGATCGATCCCAGCGGGAGCCCCGTCAACCGGCTGATTTCACCGTAGCTGCGGGCCTCGAGATGGTGGAGGCGGATGAGCCGCGCCTCGTCGGCCTCCAGGCACCCCATCAGGCCCTCGATCTCCTCACGATCGGCGCGGCGATGCTCGGCATGCCGGTCGGCGGCCGGCTCGCCGGTTTTCGGGAGCTCGACCCGGACGACGTTGGCATCGGCATGGGAGAGCATCCGCACTGCCGTCCGACGGGCGATGACGGCAAGGTAGGTGGCGAGGCTCGAACGGCCGGCGAAACCGCGGAGCACCGCCGCGTTCTCTTTCAGGACCTCGACGAGGATCTCGGCGATCACGTCGTCCCGGTCGGCCGCGGAGAGTGCCAGTCGGCGCTGGCTGCAGGTGCGGTCGACGACATGATGAAAAAGCCCCGCGAACCGCTCGACGAAGCGATCCCAGGCGTGCGGAGCCCCCCGCAGGCAGTCCTCCACAAGCGCAGCATCGTCGGGGCTCCCCGGCCCGCTGGTCGCTCGGTTGGCACCCGGTCCGCTCACGGTGACGCCTCCAGGCGGCCTGCCTGCCCCGGCCCGACCCCTCTTCCGATCATACGGCAACCGTTTCCTCCCTCCAATCGCAGTCCGTCACGACTCACGGAACAGACCAGGAAAAGCCGATTCGTTTCGTTGACAGGGTTTGTGGTTCGACCTACCATTCCGCGCAGTCGCCCCGCCTTCCCACCGCACTTCCATCTCCTGGAGATGACTCCATCATGACCCACGTCGTCGCCGAGCCCTGTTTCGCCTGCAAGTACACCGACTGCGTCGTGGTGTGCCCCGTCGAGTGCTTCTACGAGGGGGACAAAATGATCTACATCCACCCCGACGAGTGCATCGACTGCGAGGCTTGCGTGCCCGAGTGCCCGGTCGAGGCGATTTTCCACGAAGACAACCTCCCGGCCGACTGGAAGGATTTCAAGGAACTGAATGCCGAGATGGCATCGCAGTGCCCGGTGATCACGGAAAAGAAAGATCCGCTGTGCTAAGTGCGGACCATCCGGTCCGCGGGGGTTCGTGCGGACCATCCGGTCCGCAGGGGGGCGGGGCGGCGGCTGACGCCGCACCGCCCCGCAGGCCGTTAGGCATCGGCGGGGCCAACGCGGGGCCCGGGAGCCTCGCCACAGCCAGCGAGCACCCGCGCCTCACCGCAGGTCGACCGTCCAGTAAGCACTGTCGACGAAGCTCCGCCAACTCTCGTACTTCGGGTTGCCGAGCTTGATCGAGAGGAGAGGGCTGCGGCGCGGCTTCACCGGCTGGCGGATCAGTTGCATCCGCGCCTCGTGGGGCGTTCGTCCCCCCTTCCGCACATTGCAGGCCACGCACGCGCAGACGATGTTCTCCCAGCTGGTGATCCCGCCACGGCTCCGCGGGACGACATGATCGAGCGACAGCTCGCTGGTAGGAAAGCCCCGGCCACAGTACTGGCACTGGTTGCCATCGCGGGCGAAGACGTTGCGGCGGTTGAACCGCAAGCCCTGGCGCGGACCGCGGTCACAATCGGTGAGGCGGATCACCCGCGGCGCTTGGAGGTCGAAACCGACCCCCCGCACCCAATCCTCGTCCGCTCTCTTGAAAGCCGAGCGGAGCTGCGACAGCTCCCGCCACGACTCGAGTGAATGGGCCGCAAACCGCCCCTCCTCGACATGGACCACCTCGGCGAGTTGCCGGAAGAGGAGCGTGATCGCCCGGCGGACGTTTGTGACATGGACGGCCACGAACGAACGGTTGAGCACGAGGACGCTCAAGGCCAGCGACGACGAAGTCAGCGCGGACGCCCCGAAGGAGGCGCCCGAGACCGGCTGCGCGGTGTTCGCCATCCCGTACATCGGAATCCTGACGGATCGTGGGAAAATTGCGAGACGAACAAAGTCTAGCAGGCCGGAAAAAAAGTGTCGCATTGCCCACCAGCGGCGGGCCGCACCGGTCCCGGGGGAACCGCCGTCGGTGGCCTGCAAGTCCCTTGCCTTCGAGGGAGATTGCGGGCAGACTCTCTCCCAGGGCCGCCGGGCGCCACCGGAAGACTGCTCACCCCGAGAACGCACGATGCTCCACTACTCCTGCGACGCCTGCAAACGCCCCATCCACTCCCAAAACGACGTCCGGCACGTCGTGAAGATCGAGGTATTTCCGGCGGTCGAGGATCTCCCGTCTTCGGCCACGGGGTTGACCGATGAGGCCGATCACCTCGACGCGATGCACGAGATCCTTGAGCGCATGGGGGACGACGATCTCCCTTTCGACGACGGCACGCTGTCGTTGCGCTTCGATCTCTGCGACGCCTGCCGGCAGCGGTTCGTGAAGAACCCTCTTGGATTCAAGACGGGCAAGCATTTCGACTTCAGCAACAACTAACCCTTCCCCCCCCCGCGGCGACGCCCCTCACCTCCGCCCCCGGGTCGGTGTCGCCAACTCCGCAGGCCGCAGGCCCCGCGCCAGAGCCGGCGGAAAGCCCGGGCGGATTCTCCGCCGCTGCCGAGCGTTGCAGTCAACACAGATTCGTTCCAAGGTTTTCGTTTTTCCCCCGCCCTTTCCCCACTTCGGAGTCGATCCCCTCCATGGCCTCCAGCACCCTGTCGATCGCAGCGATCCCCGGAGACGGCACC
>SIAG01000069.1 GCA_009691925.1 Planctomycetaceae bacterium | reverse complement strand
CCCACCCATGTGCCGGAGGCGTTTGTGATCGATGCCAGTGGCCGCGTCGCCTACCGGGGCGCGATCGACGATGCGTACCGAGCGGTCGGCCGCCGGCGGCCGGCCGTCACCAAGCGTTGGCTTGCCGATGCGGTCGCGGCTGTCGCTGCTGGAGAGGCTCCGGCGGAAGCGTTCATCGCGCCAGTGGGATGCCGACTTGAAATCGCCGCAGCGCCAGCTTTAAAGACCACCGTCACGTATGCCCGCGATGTCGCGCTGATCGTCCATGGCCGCTGCGTGTCGTGTCACCGGGCCGGGGAAGTGGCCCCCTTCTCCCTCACGACCTGCGCGGAGGTGACGGCCCACGCCCCGATGATCATGGAAACGATTGCTGCCGGGATCATGCCTCCATGGATGCCTGCCGCCAACGATGCCCATCCATTCCTCGGCGATCGCCGGATGACACAAAAGGAGATCGAGACGATCACAGCCTGGGCTGAAGGGGGCTGCGAGCCCGGCGACCCTGCCGACGAGCCGGCGCTGCCGACGTTCACGGCCGGCTGGCGGCTCGGGCCCCCCGATCTCGTCGTCCGGATGCCGGAGGCGTTTACCGTGCCGGCCGACAGCCCCGACATCCTCCAGCACTTCGTGATCCCGATCGACATCCCTGAAGACAAGGTCGTGGCCGCGATCGATTTCCATCCGGGGAATCCGCGCGTCGTCCATCATGCCGTCCTCTTTCTCGATGCCTCAGGGGCCGCGCGACGGCTCGATGCGGCGACGCCCGAGCCCGGCTACGGGAAGTTTTCCGGTCCGGGCTTCCTTCCCTCCGGTGCCCTCGGCGGCTGGTCGCCGGGAAACACGCCGCGCCGGCTCCCCGGCGGGCGCGGCCGGCATCTCAAGAAGGGCTCTGATCTCGTCGTCCAGATCCACTATCACCCCGATGGCGTCGAGGCGAGCGATCGCTCGGAGATCGGGCTCTATTTTCTCGACGAGCCGACGGCCGCGATCATCGCCGATCGGGAGCGCCTCGTGGGGAGCATCTGGACAAGTGCGTACGAACTCGACATCCCCGCCGGCGACGCGGCCTGGCGGACCTCGGCGAGCTACACGCTTCCCAAGGGGGTGACCGTCGTCGGCGTCGTTCCCCACATGCACCTTCTTGGCAAAGCGGTGAGCGTGCGGGCCGAATTGCCCGACGGGTCGAAGAAGCGACTCGTCGATATCCCGGCCTGGAACTACGCCTGGCAGGACGAGTTTTATTATCAGGAGCCGTTCCCGCTGCCGGCCGGGACGCGGATCGTCATGGAAGGCGTGTTTGACAACTCTGCCGCGAATCCATCAAACCCCTCGAAGCCCCCGCGGCGCGTCGTCTGGGGAGACGGCACCCTCGACGAAATGCTGTTTTGTTTTCTGCTCGTGTCGGCGGAGCGGACCGAAGACCTCGTCCATGTCGTCCTCGACAACCTTCGTCACGATCTCGAGACGCCGAGGCTGCCGCGGTGAAGATCCGGCCAGCTGTGGGGGAGTCAGGAGACGCGTCGATGGTGCCGCGGAACGCGCGCTCGTCCATAGCCATCAGGGGGCGAACCAGGTGTCGGGGAGCTTTCGGTCGCGGACCGACCGCCGCCAGTGACGGAGCGTGTCGGGGGCAAACGCGGTCTCAAGGGGAGCGACGCGATTGAGCCTCTCCCCGGCTTCGTCCCATTTGCCCTCCGCCGCAGCTGACAGGCCGACAAGCCCCCAGGCTCGCCAGTCGGTGCCGAGAGCGGTCCGGCAGGCTTTCTCGGCGTGATCGGCCGCCAGGCGCGGCGCCCCGGGGGCCTTGCCGGCGGCGAGCGTGACCAGCGCTAAGCCCGTGTGCAATTCGCCGGAGTCGCCGCCATGCTCGAGCGCGGCCCGCAGCCAACCGGCGGCCTCCGCCCAATCCTTGCGGTCGATCGCACAGCGCGCCAGGAGCGTTTCGACGATCGGATCTCCTTTGCCCCTCCGCGCCCCGCGCACGACCGCATCGGCAAGCGGCTCTCCGCGGGCTCGACCCTCGGCACGGGCCCGCGCCAGCTCGGCCGCTGCACGGAGCGGGCGATCTTCCTCGATCAGCCGATCGAAGTCGGCGCAGGCGGCGTCGAAGCGCTCCAGTCGCGTTAGCAGGAGGCCGCGGAGAAGCAGAAATACCCCAGCCGGCCGCCCCTCGGCGATTTCGGTATCGAGCTCGGGGAGGGCATCCTCGAGCTCCTCACTCCCGCGTATCCCCAGCGGATCACCGGCAAAGAACGCCGTGCGGACGAGCGTGTTGCCGATCCGCCCGAGCGCCGCAGCATCGGCTTCTGTTTGCAGCTGGCGGCTGCGGAGCCGGAGTCGCTCGGCGTCGAGGATCGCCAGCTGGAGCGTGAGTCGCTGGTATTCCGCATCGAGTTGCTGGCCGAGGATCCGCTGCCGCGGCGAGAAGGCCCGTTCGTTCTGATCACGCAGGCTTGGATCAGCTCCTGGAAGCGGTCTCTCAGTGCCCACGATCTCCACCTCCGGCTCGATCGAAGCGATCGCCAGGCGATTGGCGGCAAGCAGTCGCCGCAGCTGTTCGGATTGCTCCTGCGGCAATCGCTCCTCCGTTTTCCACCGCTCGGCCCGGGCGAGGATCCGGCGCTCCTCCGCGGGGAGCCCGGCGAGGTCCGTCCGAAACGCATGGAGTCGCTCGCGCATCGCCGCTCCACGACGCAGCGCGTCGCACTCGGCGGGAGGAAGTTGATGTGCCTTTCGCTGCCTGGCAACCTCTGCGGGGGAGCGTATGGGGAGTTCGTCCACCGCGCGTTCCAGACTCGACAGCGGCCGTGGGGGGCCGGCCGTGTCGAGGAGCTCGCGGAGATGACCGGCATGAACGGCAACATGGATCCGATCGGGCCAGTCAGCACTGGGCACAAGGATGCCCAGCAGTGCCCCGTCGTCAGCGAACAGTCCGCCGCCGAGGCTCGCCTGGTGGAGGTAGGCGTGGTGGACGATCCGGCATTGATCGGGGTCGATCGGGGTGGGAAGCGGCACTCTCAGCGACTGCCGGAATCGCTCTGCCGACTCGATGCGGTCGATCTGATCCGACGCGGCAATCAGGGGGGCCGAGGCCGGGCCGCCGATGGCATGGACCGGCTCGCCGACGGCGATGGGCCGGTCGACCAGCGTTGCCACGGCAGCCCGCCGATCGGCCCCCTTGGTGGCCAGCAGGACGAGCTCGCGCCCCCGATTCGCGGCAGCCACCCCGACGACCTCGCGGGTTTTCCCGTCGTGCCCCCTGACCCGCAGCCTCGCGGCACCGGCGACGACTGAAAGGGTGGTGGCGACATGCCCCGCCTCGGAAACGATCACGCCGCTTCCGATTCGCCGCGCAGGTCCGGCGGCCGATTCGATCGTGACGACGCTCGCCGCCCAGGCGCGCAGCTCGGCCGGATCAGCCCCTGCCGCCGGCAGAGGGAAGAGGGCGCAGACACCGAGCAGAAGATGGGCGCAGGGATGGATGGTGCGCATGGCCGCTCCCTCGAAAATATCGCGCTGCGGCCCCGGCCGCTCTTTACCCCCTGCCCTGTACAGGAGTATAATGAACTTCTGGGGCAAAGCATCGCGGGGGGCAAAGCATCGCGGATCGCTGTCGGCCGATAGGTTGGCCTGTGGGCTTTTGGAGACATTGGCTCCCGCGATGCACGGCGACGGACGCACGATTCCTAGATAACAGGGGATATGCCATGCGAAGTCCGAGGCGTTGGATGACGATGTCCGCAGTGCTGGCCGGGGGCGTTTTCCTGATCGGCCCTTCCCCGCGCCCTCTGGCCGCAGCCGAGGATCTCCCGGTGGCCGGGATCGGTGCGGCAGCCGAGGGGGACGATCGGGCCGGGCAGCCGGGGGGCATTGATGACCAGCCCGATCTCCGCCTGACCCCGCAGCCCCGGCTGCGGGCGACGACGCTCCGCGTCAGCCCCGACGAGCATCTCTCCCGCGGGGCTGCCGGTCTCGTTTACCGCGGAAAGCGACGCAGCCCCTATGAGGGGGTGATCGAGAAGGCCAGGAACGACCCCCGACTAAAGGAATACCGGGAGCGTCGCCAGGGCTCCGAGCCGACGGTCTCTGGCCAGTGGGCGCTGGCCGATTGGTGTCGCCGGCAGCGGCTGACCGATCAGGAACAGGCCCATCTGACGGCGGTCATCGCCCTCGACCCCACCCATGGCCCGGCCCACGAACGGCTCGGGCACGTGCCGATCGCCGGCGCCTGGGTCGACGCCGGCGCCGTCGCGAGTCAACGAGACGACGCCCGGCTGGCGGCCGCCGCGCTGCGGAAGCATGGAGTGACGCTCACGTCGTTGGCAAAGCAGATCGGGGAGGGGGCCGTCACTCCCGAGATGGCCGTGGAGAGCATTCGGGATCTCGGTCGCCAGGCTGGCATCCGTGCTCTTGAGGTGACGCTCTCAACGGCCAACGAGCCGGCCGCGATAAGCGTCGTGCGAACGCTGGCCGACGACCTCTCTGAAGAAGCCTCGGCAAGTCTCGTGAATCATGCGCTGTTGAGTAGCTGGCTGGGCGTGCGGCGCTTGGCCACCGAAACGCTCGCGGAACGCGATCGAGGTTCGTATGTCCCCCTCGTCATCGACGCGTTCGGTGCGCCGTGGGTCAGTCAGATCGAGTGGCAGCGGGGAGCAGACGGAACCATCTTCTGCCGCCAGATCGGCTTTCGCGACGGGGCTGAACAACGCGATATGACAATCCTCGACCACCTGGTCGTGACGGACTGGGCAAACGGCCGTGCGTGGGCGGAAGGGACCCGGCAGGTGGCCGAGGGAGCGCTCAACCAGGAGGCCCAAAGGGAGCGCGAGAACGAGCGGACTGCGATCTCCAACCAGGCGATCGCATCCCTTCTTCGGTCGACTACAGGCGAGTCGATGAGCGACGACCCAGACCAATGGCGGCAGTGGTGGAGCGAAGAGACGGGGACGTATCAAGTCGGAGATAAGCCGCTGCGCGTCTCGTACCGATCGTCGACGTCGACCGCGGTGGGGGTGGCAGCGCCGCCGCCCCCGCCACCCCCTGTCAGACGGGAGTGCTTGGCGGCTGGCACGCTGGTCTGGACCGAAACCGGCCCGGTGGTGGTCGATCGAATCCAGCCGGGGGATGTTGTCCTGACGCAGAATCCGCGCACCGGCCGACTCGGGCTGAAGCCGGTTTTGCTCGCGACGATGCGCCCACCGGAGAAGCTGCTCGCCATCGAGCTCGACGGCGAAACGATCCGTGCCACGCCCGGGCATCCGTTCTGGGTGGTCGGCAAGGGGTGGACGCTCGCTCGTCACCTCGAGCCGGGGAATCGGTTGCACGGTCTCGACGGTGGCGGGCTCGTGGAGCGGATTGAAGAGGAGGCAGAACCGGTGCGGTCGTTCAACCTCGTCGTCGCCGAAGACCACACCTATTTCTGCGGCGCCGCCCGGGTCTTGAACCGTGACAACACCGATGGGAAGACCGACTGACCGCGGGTTGAAAAGAGGCTTTTCCCCGGGGCGGAGCGCGTCGTGACGGCGGCGGTACCGGCGTCGTGTCGCCGCGGCCGCAGCAACATTGCTCAAGCGACGGTCAGGCGATCACGCCCTGCACGACGTTGCCATGGACGTCGGTGAGCCGGAAGTCGCGCCCTTGGTGGCGGGCGGTGAGGCGGAGGTGGTCGAGGCCGAGGAGGTGGAGGAGCGTGGCGTTGAGATCGTGAACGTGCACCGGATCGGCGACAACGTTGAAGCCGAAGTCGTCGGTCGCGCCGTGGACATGCCCCGCCTTGAAGCCGCCGCCGGCCACCCACATCGAAAACGCCCGGTTGTGGTGGTCGCGGCCGTCGCTCCCCCCTTGGTTCATCGGCGTCCGCCCGAACTCGCCCCCCCACGTCACGAGGGTGTCGTCGAGGAGGCCGCGCTCCTTGAGATCGAGAACGAGGGCGGCGCTCGCCTGATCGGTGTCGGCGGAGTTCTTCTTCATCCGGTTGACGAGATCGCCGTGGGTGTCCCAGGCCTCGTGGAACAGCTGCACGAAGCGGACACCGCGCTCCAAGAGCCGGCGGGCGAGGAGACAGTTGCGGGCATAGCCAGGCTGGGCCGGATCGGTGATCCCGTAGCGGTTGAGGACCGACTGCGGTTCGCCCGAGAGATTCATCAGCTCCGGAGCGCTCGTTTGGAGCCGGTACGACATCTCGTAGCTCTGAATCCGGGAGGCGATCTCCGGATCGCCGACCGCGTCGAGGGCGAGCGAGTTGAGCCGGTTGAGCGTGTCGAGTGAGGCCCGCTGCGCCTCCCGATCGATCCCCTTGGGGTTGGTCAGATAGAGGACCGGATCGCCGGTGCCGCGGAGGGGGATGCCGCCGTAGAGGGTGGGGAGGAAGCCGGCGCCGTAGTTGCTCGCCCCGCCGCTGGTGCCGGTAGCGCTGGTCAGCACGACGTAGCCGGGGAGATCCTCCGCCTCGCTCCCCAGGCCGTAGAGCGTCCAGGCCCCGAAGCTCGGCCGGCCGAACTGCTGCGAGCCGGTGTTCATGAGAATCTGCGCCGGCGCGTGATTGACCGCGTCGGTCTGCATCGAACGGATGACGCAGATGTCGTCGGCGACTCCCCCGATGTGGGGCAGCAGTTCGCTCGTGTCGAGCCCGCTTCGGCCCCACTTTCTGAAAGAAAACTTCGGCCCGAGGAGGGTCGAGTTGGGATTGATGAAAGCGGCCCGATAGCCGGCGAGAAGCTCCGCTGGGGGAAGCGATCCGCTTCGCTTAGCAAGCTCGGGCTTGAAGTCGTACAGCTCGAGATGGCTCGGCGCCCCCGCCTGGAACATCGAGATCACCCGCTTCGCTCTGGGGGCGTAATGGGGAGCCCGGGGCGCGAGCGGATTCGGGGCCGACGAGGCGAGCCCCTCCTTCTCGAGGAGCGTTGCCGCCGCCATGCCGGCCAGCGACACGCCGCAGTCGCGGAAGAACCAGCGCCGCCGCAGGAGCTTGGCCTGGGCATCGCGGAGCAGTTCGGGGGAGGGGAACGTGTTCATGGGATACCTCGGGCTTGGCGTCGCCGTAGGGGGCTGGAACTTCAGTGCTTACTGACCGTCTCGTCGAGATTGAGAAGGACGCGGGCCACGAGCGTCCAAGCGGCGGCATCCTGCGGGGTCGCGCCGGAAGGGAGCGCTGGAATCGTTCCGAGGGCCCCCGTGGCGACCTCACGGGCGTCGAGCCAGCCGTCGGCTATTCGTCGCCGCGACAAGTCGAGAAAGGCGAGGAGCGTGGCGGTCTCCTCGCCGCTGGGGAGCCGGCCGGTGCAGGCTGAAAACGCGTGACGGATCCGCGCCTGGTCGTCGGCGCCCCCGTCGCGGAGCGTTTTCAAGGCCAGGCCCCGGGCGGCTTCGACGAACACCGGCTCATTGAGGCCGGCCAGCGCCGCTAGCGGCGTGTTCGAGCGGAGGCGGCGGGCACAGGCGATGTCGCCGTTGGGGGCATCGAAGGCCGAAAGAAGCGGATCGGGCATCGACCGCTTGCGGTGGAGATAGACACTCCGCCGGTAGCGCTCGGGCCCCTCCGCCGCCTTCCAGCTGACGCCGCCGTAGTTGTAGTCGAGGACATTCTGCGGCACCGGTGCCATCACGCCCGGGCCGCCAAGTCGCTGCGTGACAAGCCCCGAAACAGCCAGCGCCAGATCGCGGACGACCTCCGCATCGGCGCGGAACCGCGGCCCCCGTGCCAGGAATCGGTTCGTCGGATCGATGGCGAGCGTCTGCGGCGTGGCCCGCGACGACTGCTTGTAGGTGTCGCTAGTCACGATGGTCTTCACAAGTCGCTTCTGGCTCCAGCCGTCGTCCACGAATCCGACTGCGAGCCAGTCGAGGAGATCACGCTGAAGCGGCAGGGGGCTGCGCGTGCCAAAATCGTCCGGCACTTCGGTGAGCCCCTGCCCGAAGATCGCCTGCCAGACCCGATTGACCGCGACGCGCGCGGCCAGCGGCGACTCGGGCGACACCAGCCACATTGCAAACCCGAGCCGGTTGGCCGGCGCCCCGGCGGGGAGTGGATGGAGCGCGGCGGGCACGTGCTGGGGAATGGTTTCGAGTGGCTGCATCCAGTTGCCCCGGTCGAGCCGCCGGGTGGCCCGCGCATGCGCTTGGTCGCGCTCGGCCAGATGGAGAACGGTCGTCGGAGCCTGGGGCCACTCTCCCCACACCGCGGCGATTGAATCGTCGAGCATTTTTAAGTCTGGCACGGTTTTGCGCCAGGCCGCGAAGATCGCGGCCCGGTCGGCGTCGGACCGGGCCTCGGGGGGGACGGCAAGGGCAAGGATGCAGCCGTGATCGATCGGCGGGGCGGTAGGGGCGGGGGCGGTCGACAAGGAGAATCGGGTGGCGCCGATCAGGCTCGGCGTGCCGGGCCAGTGGAGGGCGATCTTGAGCTTCGTCCCTGCCGGCAGGTCGAGCGGCTTTTCGAATTGGAGGACGGCGACCGACGGCTGATGGCAGCGCGCGGCACCACGGTCGGCCTTCCACCATGTGGCGTGGTTGCCGTCGACGAGGTTTGCAACCGGCCCGATCGAGCGCTTCTCGTTCGGCTTGTCGGCAGGTGGCGGCGGAGCCGACTCGGGCTCCGAGAAATCGGCCGTCGCGTTGACGAGCGTCACCTTCTCCCAGGCATCGCTCCCCGGCCGCTGCACGAAGGCCTCGACCTCGCCGAGCGCCCAGGGGCCGTGGCGGCCGGGACCGTTTTGGAACAGATCGCCGTGGGGCAGCGCTTCGATCTGCAGGCCAGTGACCGCCGTCATTCGCGGCTCGCTGACAACGAAGATCTCCGGGCCGTGCATGCCGAGGGTGAGGATCACTCGCTCCGCTTCCTGCGTCGGATGGTTGAGCCCGCCGACACTCCCCAATTCGATTGCATCCAGCGCCGTCCAGGAAATGAGCGCTGCGGTCACTCCTTCGGCCCAAGCGTTCATCTCCGCTTCCCAGGTCGGCCGGCTCGCCTTAAGGGCAGCTTCGGCCTCGGCCACCCGTGCCCGGATGATGCCGATCTGCTCAAGCTGGGCGGGCGTGTGGACCGAGGAGCGGGCCTCGTGGGTGTTGTTAAGGAAGGCGAACAGGCCGTAATACTCTTCCTGGGAGAGCGGATCAAACTTGTGGCTGTGGCACTGGGCGCACTGGGCCGAGATCCCGAGCACCGCCTTGCCGAGGCAGTCGATCCGATCGAACATCTCGACCATTCGAAACTCCTCCGGAATGATCGCCCCCTCCTCGTTGAGCATGCTGTTGCGCAAATAACCGGTGGCCACGATCTGGTCCTGTGTGGCCCCCGGAAGAAGGTCGCCGGCCACCTGCTCGATCACGAAGCGATCGTAGGGGAGATCGCGGTTGAGGGCGCTGATCACCCAATCCCGCCACACCCACTGCTCCCGCGGTGAATCCTTCTCGTAGCCGTTGGTGTCGGCGTAGCGCGCCAGATCGAGCCAGTGGCGGGCCCACTTCTCGCCGTAGCGTTCGCTGGCGAGGAGTTTTTCCACCGTGGCGTCGTGGCCGTCGCGGAGATACGCGGCCACGTCGTCGGCTGTCGGTGGCAGCCCCACGACATCGAGCCACAGCCGCCGGCAGAGGATCGTCGCCTCGGCCGGGGGCGCCGGCTCAAGGCCGACCGCCGGAAGTTTGGCCCGAACGATGGCATCGATCGGGTGGGAGGCCGGCGGTGAAACTTGAGGCACGGGCGCCTGCTTCGGGCTGACAAACGCCCAGTGGGGGGCGTAGGGGGCCCCGGCATCGATCCACCGTTCAAGGAGCGCCTTTTGGGCCTCCGAGAGCGGTTTTTGAGTTTCCGGCGGCGGCATAACCGCGGCTGGATCGGTCGAGCGGATCCGGTGAACGATGAGGCTCTCGGCCCCTTTGCCAGGCAGAATCGCTGTCGGCCCGGAGTCGCCCCCGGCGAGGGCCCCGTCGCGGGTGTCGAGACGAAAGCCGGCCTGACGCGACGCGCCGTCAGCGCCGTGGCAAGCCGAACAGTGCTCGGCGAGGATCGGCTGGATCTCCCGTTCGAAGTCGGGGGCCGATTCCTCTGCAGGGAGCGTCCCGGCAGCGAGGCAAAAGAGAATCAGGCTCGCCAAAGCGATACGGAAGCGATCGATGGCCACTAAAAAAACCTCCGGAGCGGGGCGACGGCAGATGTCTCCCGAGGGGATCACCCTATCTTAGTTCGCTCCCCGTGGCAGAGCCCGCGGCCGACGTCGCCAACGGCTCAGTAAAATCGCTGTAACCAGTTGCCATAAAAGGGCTTATGGTGGTCGACTTAGACTGGAATCGCTCCCGTTCCGCGAGCCCCTCGGCCGCGTAGGAACGCGATCATTCCCTCTGCCGGCCCTCGGTGGGCGATGAGCCCGTCCGCCGTTCCTGCGAGGCCCGGATGCCGAAGTCTTCCCCCCCGAAAAGTTGGCTCTAGGGGCACGTTGGCTCATTTCCACTCGCCGCAGGGGCGGCGAGCGATCAGCGGAACTTCTCGGGGATTCTGATGCGGGGATTGACCCGCAGAGTCTCCGCCGCCTTCGGCGAAAGCGTCTCCAGGCGATCAAGAAGCAGCGTGCCGGTGCGCTTCGCAAACGCTCCGGCCGCCTCGTCCGAGAGCGTCGTCAGGCCACTCAAGTTCATCGCGCCGTCGTGGGTTGCCAGCAATTCAGCGGATTCCGGAGAAAGCGTCGTCAGGCCGTTGAGGATCAGGAGGTCGTCGTGTTTCTCAAACGCCTCGGCAACTTCCACCGAGAGCGTCGACAGGCCGCCGAGCCGCAGCATCCCCGCGTGCGTTGCGAGCGCTGCGGCAACCTCTGGCGAGAGCGTCGTCAGGCCGTTGAGGATCAGCGTCCCTTGATGCTTCGCAAGCTCCCCTGCCGCCCCGACGGAGAGCGTCTTCAGATCGTTGAGGATCAGTTTGTCCTCACTCTGCGCTACCAGGGCTTTCGCTCGCGCGACGCTCAACTCCGCAGAATCGTCGGTATTTACCCGGCCGCACGCCGGCAGAGCCACCGCCACAACGATCGCGATTACAATCCAGCGCATCCGACACCTCCGGTCGAGGACCAGAACGAACATCGAGGGGAAATCACCCCTTAAACCTTCGATCTCCCAGCGACCGGAACACCGAGCCGGAATGGGGCCGGGAGAGGAACCGGAGGGCTGGGCCATCGTGCCCGCCGCCCGCAGAGTCGTTGTCAACGGCATTATTTTCCGGAGCCGCGCCTGTCAGGCCGATTATCGATGGATTCGAGCAATCGTTTAGCGAGGCTTGATGTTTGCGGATCTGGGTGCGATGCCGCGATCCCGCGGAGGCCCTCAATATCCTTGAACGCCTGCAACCTGAAAAGTGCCAAGCCTCGCAGTTTGAACAAGGCATGCGAACTGGCAAGGTCACGGATCTCGGGGATGAAGTCGGTGTAGCCTGCTTCCTGACAGACGTACATTGCGCCATCTACGAGCGCGGGGTCGCTCGATTCTAGAGCATCACGCACGAATGGCTTCGCATCAATAAGGTACCGCTTCACGAGGAGATTGATGGCATACGCTTGGACCAGTTCGTCTTCGCTTCCAACATGGACCAAGATCGCTGGCACTGCTTTCGAGGCTGGCTCATGGAGAAGTGCCTCCATTTTCCTACATTCTGGACGAGTTACGGCGTCGCGTTCTATCGTTGCCAGCGGAAGCCACGCGAAGGCATTGACAAGTCCATGCACCACCATCAGTGGCAGCAGTCCTCTAAAGCTGAGACGCCAAGCCCCAAAGGCGAGGGCCATCGCGAAACTGCCGATCACACGACTCGGCCGAAGTTCTGGGCCAAGGTGAGCCGCAGCGAAGAGGATCGCTTGGAGGAGAACTGCGATCCTGGAAGAAACGATTTTCTGGAGGAGCCCGAGAGTGAATCCCCGAAACAGGACCTCCTCGGCGATAGGAACAATGAAAAGAGCCAGAAATGTCTGGATTGTCACATCGGCCGGCGTGAACATCGCCGGAAGGTCACGGGCACCGGGGAAGTACCAGCCGAAGAGAATGGTTGCGAGCTGATGAATGATCACGTTCATCGCGATCAGAATCGCAGTGAACGGGAAAACAAACAACCACGGCCTGACACCGCCACCGAGCCAGCGACCGTCAAAGGACGCCGTTTCCGGTGATTGTCGCATCATGAGATACGGTAGACCAACAGCAAGTGCGCAGACAACACCTGATAAGACGCACCGTTGCAGGTGCGATTCGGGAAGCAGCCACGACCCCCACGCGGCGCCCTCAAGAAGTAATAGCATGCCGGCGATTGCAGCCACGACTCCCCTGCGGAAGATATAGTCCTCCGCAGGGGAGTGAGTGTTTTGGGCGGATGTTGTCATGGCAAACGTTCATTTCCCGAACTCATGGGGTACATTCAGGCTAGCGTAAATCAGATCCAGGCGAGGTGAGGGGGCTCGGCCCACCCGATCGCCGTAACGGGGAATGACCGACTTTCTCATTGTCGTCGGCTCAAGCGACTCTACGCGAGTGGTTGATTACTCCTTAAACGCTGGTATGCTGATCTTTTTCAAGCGTTCTAGTTCTTCGACATTCTTGAAATATTCACCGTTGAGATCTAAGTCTCGTGCGCCGCTCTCGAGAGCCTTATTTTCCTGTCGTCGGTTGATTAATATTCGAGATATTTCAGGAGTCATTTCAAGGGTTTCTACCGCTTCTCCCACTCCCGTCGGCGTGAGCGCACCGATTCCGGTGTCAACGTAGGGCTTGACATATCGATCGTACCAGTCCTTCCACTCTTTTCGATATTCTGGCCACGTCCGCGCGAGTTGACTCTCGACGTCGGC
>SIAG01000068.1 GCA_009691925.1 Planctomycetaceae bacterium | reverse complement strand
GGCTTCAAATTTCCGACGACCGATCAAAGTTGACACCACTGAGTGCCGCCGCCGTCTCATCCGACAAGTCCGTCAATCCGGCGAAGGACAGCTGTCTGTTGGCATCCCGCCAGACGAGTGCGGCGGCAACCTCGGGATCGAGCGAGGTCAGGCCGTTGAACGACAACCTGTGAAAGTCATGGCCCCCAATGTCCTCGGCCTCGTCGATCGAGAGCGACTCGATACGATCGCTTCCCCAATCCAGGGAACCGGGAGTAAGAAGGATATTTCTGCGCTGCCACAGTGCTAGCGCTGCCTCCGGGGTGAGCGTTTTCAATCCCCGGAGATCCAATTCATAATTGAAATCCCATACGAGGTCGCGTGCCGCTTCCGGCGAAAGCGTCTCGAGGGTTCCCAGGTAGGTGCCCGGCGGCACAGTGGTTACCGGCGCGAGCTGTCCTCGAATGCGCCAAAACGTGGCGGCAGCGTCGGCGTCGAGGGCGGGAAGCTGAATGTCGCCCCGATGCCGGGCCAGTGCCTCCGCGGTCTCGGCCGACAGCTCGGTTACCGCTTCCAGGATGAGGGTGTTGGAGTGTTGCTCAAAAGCAGCTGCCACGTCGGGATTGAGCTCGCGGAGGCTCCCGAATCGGATTGTCCCGCTGCATCGTGCCAGCGCTCGCGCCGATTCCGGCGTCAGGGATTCAAGTGCCGGAAACTCTAAGTCATCTCTCTCATCTCCCTTCGGTTCACCCCTGGCGAGTCGCCTCGCAACCTCCGGCGAAAGCTTTTTGAGGCTAAAAGGGCTTCTGAATCCGGCCCGACTCATGACTTCTTCGGCCCACCAGACTGGAACCTCCTCCAGCCCGCGCATCCCCACAAACCTCCGGTGAGGCTTTAAGATCGCTTCAACCTCCCGCGGAAGCGTTGTCACGCCATTGAGAAGTATAACCCCCTCGTACCTCACGAGCGCGGACGCCACCTCAGGAGTGAGGCGTGTCAGACCGTTGAGGGAAATGGTTTGTGATTTACCCTTCCGCCGCAATGCCGATACAGCTTCGGGCGAGATTTCCGACAGGCCGTTGAGCCACAGTGTGTTAGAGCCGTCGAGGGCGCCGGCCACGTCTGGCTGGAGCGACGTCAGACCGTCGAGCGCTAAGGTTTTGGTTCGCCCGGCAGCGAGCGCGCTAGCCACGTCCGGCGAGAGCGATGTCAGGCCGCTAAGGTCCATACTTTCAATATGATCGCAGGCGGAAAGCACTTCCGCGACCTCCGGCGTCAACTCGGTCAGTCCGCCGAGATTCCCGGCACTGAAGGATCGCTTCAAGGCCTTCGCCTGCTCGACGGTGAGCGACGTGAGGGTCGACACGTCGTCGGGCAGCAATCCCTCCATCGCATCGCCCGGTTCCGGCGGGGGAGGGGCGGAGGAGCGGCCGGGGATAGGCATGCCCACCCGCTCGAGAATCGACTCGAATGCAAGTTGCTGATTCTCTTCAGCGACCTCCTCGATCTTGGTGACGCCGTCGAGCACGAGCCAACCCGGCTTCGCCGCCAGGGCACTTGCCGCGTCCGTGTCGAGCGTCTTCAGTCCATCGAGCGAGAGCATCCCCCGCTGGTGGCGGGCCAGTATGGCCGCAGTCTCGGCCGGAAGGGTGGTCAGGCCATCGAGCGACACATCACCGACGTGCCCGGCGACCAACTCGGCTTCGGCCACCGACACCGTATCCCGATCGCCGAGATCGACTCGGCCACCAACTCCCGCCGTGGCGAGCGCTCCCTCGACCGTCGACCGGTCGGCCTCCTCGACCGCACCCGGCTCCTGTCGGACGGGATCACCCACGCGTTGCAACTGCGCCGTGAACCACCCCTGTTGCGCCGGCGGCTTTGCGGCCGCGGCCTCGGCCGCGACCACCGCCTCGAGAACCCCTGCCGAGACGGACTTCAATCCGCTCAAGTCGAGCATGCCGCGATGCGATGCGAGCGCCTTCGCCGCCGCCGGCGTGATCTCCTCGAGGCCGGTCAGATGAAGATCACCGCCTTCTTGGCCTTGTCGCGAGAGCTTCTCGGCAACCTCCGGCGACAACGCCGACAAGCCGCCGAGCGAGAGCTCCATTTGATAGTCTGCCAGGGCCGCGGCGACGGCCGGGGAGGTCGTCTCGAGACCGTCGAGGATGAGGGCGTGGCTCGCGGAGCGTGCGAGGGCTGCCGCTGTCTCTGCAGAGAGTCGCTTGAGACCGCCGAGAGCGAGTCGACCCCCATTTCTTTCCGCGAGTGCTCCGGCCACTTCCGGAGAGATCTCCGCCACGCCCCCGAGCGACAGATCGCACGGCAGCTCCGCAAGTGCCCGCGCCGTCTCCTCGGAAAGCTTCTTGACACCGTTGAACGACAGACTGCCGCGCTGGATATGCTCCTTATTCAGGGCCCTGACGATCTCGGGGGTCAGCTCCACCAGACCGTTCAACGAGATCGAGCCGATGGCGTTGCCGAGTGCCGCTGCGTCCTCGGCCGAGAGTTCCGTCAGTCCGTCGAGCGACAGCGGCCCGCTCCCGCCGAGCGCTTCGGCACCGAGCGCCTTGGCAACCCCCGGGGCAAGCGTGCGGAGGCCGTTGAGAGACACCGGAATCTGGGAGAGGGGCAACGGCGCGATGCCGCAGGTGAGGATTTCCGCGGCCTCCGGCGAAAGGGTGGTCAGGCCATTCAACGACAGGGGACCGAGGAACAGTCGCAGGCTCCGGGCCTGCTCGGTCGACAGCTCGGTGAGGCCGTCGAGCGACAGCCCATGCCCCGGTTGACCGTGGGTCACGAAGGCGACGATCTGCTCCTCGGAGAGCGCTGTCAGACCTCCGAGGCGGGCTCCGTAGGGAAGCATTCTCGGTCCGCGTGATGTCGGACCGCCGACCGCGAACGGATCCGCGAGTGCCGCTCCCGACAGCACAAACGCGATGACCGCAAAGCATGCACTCCGCATAGCGTCCTCCGAGTCGTTCGCCCCGGGCAGGTCCAACCGATGTCGCCCCGTGGGCAGGTATTGCTTTTGCCTCTCACCATCTCCGAGGAAACTTAAACCCCTCGGGAGACGAGTGTCAAACGCCCGTCGACGCTGTGGTGCAGCCCACCGATCCCTCGGTCAAAACAGACCATCGATATTGCCGCTCATCGCCCGTCCGATTGCCCCTGCAGTCGCCATCAGCAACACGGAAAACTCACAATGTGCGTCCCCTCGCTCCCCCGCCAAGCTCGCTTCGCGCCTCGTCCTCGCCGCCTGGGGCACGAAGATCCGTATTGCGGCGGTGCCGAGGCCGCCTGGGGCGGCGTCGCTGTTCGCAGAGAAAAGAGGGAAGACTGGTTTCAGTCGGCCGGGACCACCTCGAGGATGACCGGCGGCGAGCATTGGCCGCCGTCGGCGGTGGCGCGCAGGTGGACAGTCGTCGTGCGATCGCGCGGCAGGACAGTCATGCCGATCGCAACGAATGAATCGCCTCGATCATCGCCATCGTCGCCGCACTGGCCATCACAAGACTCTTCCGGTGGAAGTGCCGTCGGATGTCCTGGAGATCGAAGGACTCCGGGAAGATGGCCGCTCATCACGCGCCGATCGTTGGCCGGTTGTGAAGGCCGACTGACGGTGGCCGCGGGGCTACGCGACGAGTTGGCCGTTGACCTTTTTCCGCGTCGGCAGTTCGCCGGCGATGCCGTCGGCCTGAAAGCCGAACGAGATCTCCGCCCCGGCGGCGAGAGTGCCGTTCCAGGCTGCATTTCGAATCACGTAGCGGGTGCCGACATGACTGACGATCTCGGCGTTCCAGATGGTGACGATATTCGCCGCCATGTCGAACTCCATCGTCCAACCGCTGATCGGCGTCGTGCCGCCGTTGGTGATCTTCAGGTCACCGTTGAAGCCCGTGCCCCAGTCGCTGGTCTGCGAGTAGGTCACGGCGATGCCACTGGTCAGGGGCGGATTTGGGGTCGGATTTGGATTCGGAGCGAGCGTGTCATCGTCCACGATCGTGCCGGTGGCGGCCGCCTTGGTGAGCGTGGCATTCGTCGCGCTGAAGAGGGTCAGCGAAAGGGTCTCGCTCGATTCGGCCGTGGTATCACGGCTGACGAGCACCGTCACCGGTTTCTGGGTTTCGCCGGGGGCGAACGTGAGCGTGCCGGAAGCGGCCGCATAGTCGCTGCCGGCGACCGCAGTGCCGTTGGCCGTGGCATATCCGACCGTCACCGGCTGCGCGCTCGCGGCCGAGAGCGTAACGGTAAAGGTGAGTGGCGTGGTCGTGACCGCACTACCCGTTCCCGAGACGGCCTGAGGATTGCCCTCGGTGATGGAGAGATCGCCGACCGTGATGCCGGGAACGGGCGTTGAAGGGGGCATCGTGCCGTGATCATGGCCACCGGGCTGGGTCTGGCCGATCGATGTCTGGGAGCCGTCGGTGGCCTGGCCCGCTGGGGCGGTCGGCGTCAGCAGCGATGAGCGGCTGACAAGCGTGAAGTGCTCGGCAGGGTGGTTGAAAGGTATCTCGAGTTGATCCTCCACGATCTGGTCGTGATGGAATTCGACGTTCCCCGGCACGAGTTGGGCCTTCGTCAGGCCCACGAGCAGGATGCTCTGGTTGGTGGGCAGGACGGAGATCGACAGGCCCTCTGCCGTGTCTGTCACCGAGAGCCGCTCGCGGGTGCCGAAGTACAGGAAGCTGAGCTTCATCGTGGCCGGATTGAATCCTTCGATCCGCTGCCGGACTCCATATTCGTGCGACCGCACGTAGACCGTGCCGCCATCCCGGGGGCCGATGCCCTGTTCCCAGGAGACCACCCCGCCGATGTCCTGACGCAGGTGCTCGTTCTGGACGACGCCGAAGTTGGCCATCGTGAGATCGCGGTAGCCGATGCCGCGCAGCACCTGGAACTCGGGGGTCGATGCCCACGGATTGACGATCGCCACCTCGCCGCTCTCCGTCTTGGCGATGATCAGGTTGTGGACCGACACGTCGGCGAAGTCGAGGCGGTCGCGGGAGGGATCGAACCCGACGATGTCGGCGGCCGCCGGGTTGACGAGGAACACGCGGCCCGTGGTGCCGTCGATTGGAGTCGGAGTCGGAGTCGGAGTCGGAGTCGGAGTCGGAGTCGGAGTCGGGGTCGGGGTGGCCGCCCCGCTGCCGACGAGCGTGATATTTCGGAGCACAGCCGCGCTGCCGCCGGGGGTGGCGGTGAAGCCGAAGGTCGTCGAGCCACCGGCCGCGAGTGAGCCATTCCAGCTCTCGTTGCCAACGGTGTAGCGGCTGCCCGACCGACTCGCGATCACCCCATTCCAGAGGGTGGTGATCTGGCCGTCGAAGTCGAACTCGACCGTCCAACTGCCATACGCGAGCCCGGTGGTGTTGCGAATCGTCACATCGCCATTGAAGCCGCTGCCCCAGTCGCTCGTGACAGCGAATTGGACCGCCGTGGATGGCGTGGGGGTGGAAACAGGCACCGGCGGGGGCGCGGGAGCCGGGTCATTGTTGAGAATCGTGACGATGCCGCTCGGGTCGGCGATCGTTGCCCGCGTCGGCGACGAGAGGTTGATCGAGAAGGTCTCGTTCGGCTCGTAGGCACGGTCCCCTTTGATCGCGATCAGCACCTGCCTGGTGGTCGTCCCAGCAGCAAACGAGACGCTGCCGGCCTTTGCCAAGAAGTCGCTGCCGGCCGTGGCGGTGCCGCCGGCCGTCGCAAATCGCAGGCTTACCGTGTTTGACGCGGGCTGCGAGAGCCGCAGGGTGATGGCCGCGTTCCTGGTGCCGGCGTCACCTTCGGTGATCGTGACGTCGTCGATCGAGATCGACGGCGGAGTGATCGCCATCATCAACCGCGGCTCGAGGGTTTCTGACGACAGGCAGAGGCCGGTCTTTTTGCGGGCGGCGGCCACTCGTCGCTGGAAGCCTCGGCGAAGCTGCCGCGAGGAGAAGCGAAACCAGTCGAGGTTGAAGAAGTCGCTGATGGTGTTGCCATTCATGGGATGTCTCTTTCGCGTTCTGCGGTTGCCCCCGCCGCTCCAATCTGTACGGCGCGGACAGGAACGCTGAACAGCGGTGCGATTCGCTGACCGTTTTCGGCCACCGCCCGGGCGACAGAGGGGGAGCGGGTTTCATCCGAGAAAACGGGGGTCGTCACTGGCGGCGTTCATCCGCCGTTCATCGTCGATTCAGATGGCGTTCATGTTCGGAAGAAGGAATCAGTCCAGAAAAAAGTATCGTTGGCGACTAGACACTTGGTGGGCGAGCATCCGGACTACGCTCAATTGACCGCGACAGAGAGAACAGCGGCAACGCCGGCGTCAGTCAGCCGGGACGACCTCGAGGATCACCGGCGCCGAGCACTGGCCGCCGTCGGCCCCTGCCTTCGGCGTCGAGGATCGCGACGGTGAGCTACGGCATCTCGGCATCTCGGCATCAGGGGTTTCGCCTGCCGCCGCGAGCAGGAGCCGTTCGATCTCCGTCAGGAAGATCTGCGTGAGCACCGCGACGGCTCGGGGTCGAGAGGGATGCGGCAATGAGCGTTCTCGGGGAGGCCATCGTGGAGGCGATGCGGGCGAAGTCCGACGAGGCCCCAGGCATCAAGAGCAAGATGGACGATGTGGCCGAGGCATTGGCTGCCGTGAGGCGGAACCTGAACGGTGAATTACCGAAGATGCGACGGGCCGGCCGGACCGATGTCAGCGACCTCGCGGTCTCGGTGAATGCCCAGACGCCGGTCTCGGAGCCGCTCTACGCCGTGGCGTGATCGGAGGGCAGGAACAGCGCCGGGCGGGCCTCAGTACCCGGGCCTCCGGCGCGCGGCCCGCCCACCGCCTGGAGCGAGATCGTGCAAGCCCACTTTCGACCGGGCATTCTTCCAAGCGACAGATAGCAGGCTGTGGATAAAGCGCCGGCCCGACCGCACGAGGCGGTCGCGAGTGCGTAGCACTCGAGAAAACCGGAGGTTTTCCAAGTGGAAAAAGGACATGGATGACTTTTTCCACGGGCAGCTAGACGAGCCGCCCGTGATCGACATCCACAGGCTCTGAGCGGTGCAGGACGCCAGGGCACCACCAAGCCGCCCGACTCGGAGAGACTCCGCGCCGACGGTAAGAAAAACGCCACTTCAAGGGGTAAGCCAGGCGTTCCTGGAACGACTTTTTGGGCCAGGAAGTCCGCGCGCTCAGCTCACGAGTCGCTCATCAGTCGGGCAATGCTGGCGGATATGCCATTGACCGGGCTATCCTCTATGCTCTCCGGCAGGCTTGTGTTTTCCAAGGGGATGGTTGTGCCGGGGTAAAACGAGCTCGCTCACGAACGTTGAAGCGTTCAGCACGGAGAGGTAAAGAGCGCACCGATGTTTCGTGCCGGCTTGGGCGGTTGGTCAACCTGCTTTTTGGGAGCCATTCAATGCGGTTTACGGTAGTGCTTGAGCAGGAGCCCGACGAAGGGTTCGTGGCGTCAGTTCCGGCGCTTCCCGGATGCGTCAGCCAGGGAGATACCCGCGAAGAGGCACTGCGAAATATTCGTGAGGCGATTGAACTGTACCTGGAGGACTGCCGAGAATCGGGCGACCCAATTCCGTCGGAATCCGGAAGAGAGTTTGTCGAGATCGAGGCCGCGTGACCGCGAACCGACATGCCAAAGCTGCCAACGGATTTGAGTGGCCAGGATGTGCGGACGGCGCTCGAGAGACGTCAGTTCGAGTTTCGCCGGCAAAAAGGAAGCCACATGATCCTGGGCCGTTCCGAGCCGGCAGGCCGAGTCGTCGTGCCTGACCACAAGCAAGTCCGTGTCGGTACCTTGCGAAAGATCATTTCGCAAGCGGGCCTTACGGTGGAAGACTTCCTGAAAGCCCTCGCGGGTGACTGACGACCATCGATCGGCATAGGCTGAAACGCATGGCAGCCGGTTCCTTCACCCCGCCCACAGGCCTCCGGCCTTCATGATTTCGAGCGTGAGGATGATCGCCACGCCCATCAGCGATTCGCCAGCGATCAGCCCGCTCGATACCGGCACCGTGCAGGTGATCGACAAGAGAAATCCGGCCGCGCATTCGGTCACAATGCCCGCGGGTGTTACGTACGGCAGTGTTGTGAACGTGACCGCCCTGACACGCAGCCGGCGTATCCACCGGCCTGGAGGCCGACCAGGCGCGCTTGGTTGGTTTTTCGTGTGGTGACGCATCGTGGTCACGACATGTCAGCGAGCGGATTCTCGGATCTGACGTACTCGATTCGATGAAGAGAAATGCTCGCGGCGGATAGATCAGGATGGCCGTCGGTTCAGTCAACCGGGACCACTTCGAGCACCACCGGCGCCGAGCACTGGCCGCCGTCGGCGGTGGCCCGCAGATGGAAGAGCCGGCGGCCGGGCTTTGCCACGGGAGAGGCCGTGATGACGAACTCACGCTCTGATTGCCCCTCGACGATCAACAGGCCGTTGAGGCCGATGTTGTCGACGTAGCAGCCGAAGGGGAGATTGCGGCCGGAGTCGTCGCCGCCGAGCTCGATCCGGTCGGCGAAGTCGTGGCGATCGGCCTTCACGCGAGCTTGGATCGTTTCGCCAGGACGGATCTTAAAAGTCAGCGGCTCCCCTGGCACCGTCGGCCCCTTGCCGTCGGCGTCGAGAATCGCCACGGTGAGCTTCGGCTTCTCGGCGAGCTTCAGATCGCCAAGGCTCCCCAGTTCCTGGATCACCTCGCGGCCGTCGATCATCGCCGTCGCTTTCACGACGATGGCCTTGTCGGCCGCTTCGTCGGGGGCGACCGCGTCGGCGGAGGCCGAGAGGAGGCCGATCGCCCGCTCCTGCCCGGCCTCGATCTCGACCGGCCCATGAAACGTGAAGCCCGCTGGGAGATTTTCGATTGCGATTCTGACGGGGCCGTCAAAGCCTTCGTCGCGGGTCACGTTGAAGGGGATTTCCCGGCCGCTCCCCGGGCTGACGGCGAGATCCTTGGCGCCGAGGGATGCAGTGAAGGAGGAGCGCGGCGCGCGGATCGTGACGGTGTAGCTCCAGGGGTCGGAAGGGAGCGTGGCGCCGAAGCCGCGGATGTCACTGACGCGGGCAACATATTCGCCATCGGCCGGAGGGATGAAGATCAGCTGCGAGTCGGTGCCCAACCGCCGGTTGGCGGCGTCGTCGTTCTCATAGAAAAGTGGGAATACCGGCAGGCCGGTGGCCTCTGGCTGGGCGCCGGCCGGGAGCGGGCGGACGACCCAGGCCGGCTCGCCGAGGGCGTGGGTGATGGCCGTGGTGTCGAAGAAGGTCTGCCGGTTGCCGGTGCCGGGGTAGACCTTGAAGCCGGAATCGGGACCGCGCGGGTAGAGCCATAGTTTCACCACCTCGCCGCCGGCGAAGAGGTATTCATCGAGCTCCATCTCCGTCCAGTTGTGCATCCGGAAGTCGTCGGACTGGTTCGAATCTTTGCCACGGAAGGTGAACCAGCTGTCGCGCGTCGCTTGGAGCACGACCCGCTCCACCGGCCGGCCATCGGCATGGAGGATCTCAAGTCGTGAGTCGAGCTTCGAGCCGGCTCGGCCGGCATTGATCTCGACCAGCAGCGGCTCGCCACGGCGGGCGGTGAAGTGGACGAGATCGGCTTCGCCGGGGCTGTCGATCCGACCGGTGACCGTGGTTTCCGCGGGGGGCGAGTTTGGCTCGGCCGCGGCGGACGGTGCTGCCGGGGAGACCGCCGCGGCGAGCCGCTCGATGGGGGCATCGAGAAGCTCGAGCGATCCATCCATCCGGCCAACGAGAAATCCCCCCTGCGGCCGCGCCACCAGCGCCGCCGCGACATCGCTCTGCCGCGGTAGCGGCGCCGTGGCGGCGAGATCGGGGAGCGTCCAGGCCGAAAGCGACCGATCCTCGGCGGCGGCGAGCACTCGCTGGCCGTCGGCGGAGAGGGCGAGGGCCACGATCGGGCTCTCGTGCGCGAAGCGGGCGTGGAGCTGCGGATTGAGCCCCGGCTCGTCGAGCGTGACGAGCTTCCAGAGGTGGATCCGCTTGTCGCGACCGGCGGCGACCAGATGACGGCCGTCGGGGGTGAAGAGGACGGCGCGGACTTCCCCCTGGGGCTCTTTGAGCGTGTCGAGGCGGAGCCCGTCGCTGGTCCGCCACAGCTTGACTGTCTCGTCGGCGCTGGCCGAGGCGAGGAGCTTGGCCGACGGATGCCAGGCGAGATCGAAGATGGCGCCGTTATGGACATCGATCGTGCGAACGAGGTCGCCGGTGGCGACATTCCAGAGCCGAATCGACCGGTCGTAGCCGGCGGTGGCCAGAAGCGTGCCGTCGGGGGAGAGCTCGGCGTCGTGGAGGAGATCGCGATGGCCGCCGAAGGACCGCACCAGCGCGCCTGAGGCCGCGTCGCGGAGCTGGGCCTCGCCGACGAGCCCGGCCGTGCCGCCGGCAATCACGAGCTGCGTGCCATCGGCGGAGAAGTGAACCGCGTTGACGCGCCGCGGGAGATTCTCAAACGGAACCGGCGCGGCAGCGCCGGCAAGGACGACGATCCCGCCCCCCGACGCGACGACAACCCGGCTGCCATCGGGCGAGACGGCCAGCGCCGTCACCGGCTTCGGGCCTGCAGCGGCGGGGAAGTCGGGGACGACGAGATTTTTCAGGATCGAGGTGTCGGTAAGGGGAGGCGGAGCACCGGCGACGACCCAGGCGGCGAGCGTCGCCTTCTCGGCGGCCGTCGGCTGCGGCTGGTCGCGCGGCGGCATGTGATCGTCGCCGGTGGCCTCGAGCCGCGCGAGGAACAGCGACGCCGCGGCGTCGCTGGCGGCGAAGGCCGGGCCCGAGGTGCCCCCCTTGGCAAGCGACGCGAAGGTCTCCATGGAGAGCTCGCCGGATGCGTCGCCCTCGTGGTGGCAGCCGGCGCAGCGCGTGCGGAGGATCGCGGCGACCTCACGCTCGAACGACGGCGCGGCCGTCGCGGCAGTGGTCGCGATGCTCGCGAGGAGGGCCGGGAGAAGCGAGAATCGACGGCTCATGACAGGATCCTGCAACAGGAGACGGCTGGCAGACTTCGGATCAACATCAAAGCATCCGCCGCCGGATGCGGCGGGCAACCAAGTGGGCAAAAGCCAGGGAGGGTTTTGCCCGAGGACCATCGGCAGACATCGGATCGAACCCCCGCCGCCGGATGCGGCGGGCAACCAAGTGGGCAAAAGCCAGGGAGGGTTTTGCCCACGTGAAGTCAGTGTCGGAAGAGGAACTCGCGGCTGGTCATGAGCGACCACCACAGATCTTCGACGGCGGCGCGCTTCTCTTCGGGAGGGACGGTCGCGAGCAGGTCGACGAGGGTCTTCCGCTCGGCCTCGCTGGGCCGGCGCGACAGGCAGGCGATCCAGGCCTCCTCGACGATTTTCTCCGGAGCAGGATCGGTGGCGAGGAGTTGCGTCACCCGGCTCTCCTTGGCGGCGAGCTTGTCGTTGATCGTCGAGCCGTTGGCAAGATTGAGGACTTGGACGAGGCTCGGCTGATTCGATCGCTCGCACTCGCAGGTGATGTCGCGGGTGTTGCGGCCAAAAACCTTCAGGAAAGGATTTTTCACGGCGGAGTCGTGGAGCTGGAGGGCGCGGGTTCCCTCGGGGTAGCCGGTCACCTTTTCGGTCGAGCCGTCGTTGAGAGCCAGCTCCGTGAATACCTCACGGACCCCGGTGACATCGGCGATCGCGTCGGAGAGAACCTCCGCCATCAGTCGGCGCGGGTAAGCCCGGGCAAACCAGCGCCGGTCATCGGCGTTGCCCGGCAGCGGCACGCTCGAACGGCGGTAGGTTTGGGAGGTGAGGATCAGCCGCATCAGGCTCTTGAGGTCGTAGCGATGTTCGACCGTGTGGGCAGAGAGCGCTGCCAGGAGGGGCTCGTTGCCCGCCGGATTGCTGACACGGAGGTCGTCGACCGGTTCGACCAGGCCGACGGCGAAGTAGTTGGCCCACACCCGGTTGACGATCGCCCGGGTGAAGTAGGGGTTTTCCGGCGCGGTGAGCCAGGCGGCGAGGGCGGCGCGGCGGTCGCCGGGGGCCTCAAGTGGCAACGGCGGTGCGTCGAGCGGGGCCGGGGGCTGGGGCTTGCCGGTCCGCGGCTGGAGGAGATCGCCGGAATCCTCGACAAACAGCGTCCGCTGGCCGTCACCGCCGCGCGAGTCGCCCCCCCAGCCCTTGGCGCGGACGCGCGAGAAGAGGTTGGCGAAGGCGTAGTACTGGTCGTTGGTCCATTTCTCGAGGGGGTGGTTGTGGCACTTCGCGCAGCCGATTGAGAGCCCCAAGAAAGCCTGGCTGGTGTTCTCGGCCATCGTTTCCGGGTCTTGATGGACGGCAAAAAAGTTTGTGGCGCCGTTGTCGAGGCTCGAGCCGCTGGCGGTAACGACGTCGCGGGCGAGTCGGTCCCAGGGGACATTCGCGGCCACCCGGTCGCGGATCCAGCGGTAGTAGGCATCGACGGCCTGCGGCCGGAGCTTCGAGCCGGTGACAAGGAGAATGTCACTCCATTTATAACTCCAGTAATCGACGAACTCGGGGCGCACAAGGACGAGCTCGACAAGCCGCTCGTGCTTCCCCGGCGAGGAGTCAGCGAGGAACGCCCGGACCTCCTCGGGGGTCGGGAGCCGGCCGATCGTGTCGAGGAAGGCGCGGCGGATGAAGGTGGCGTCATCGCAGGGCGGGGAGGGCTCGAGGTGGAGCTGCTCGAGCTGGGCGAGGACGAGGGCGTCGATGAGGTTGGCCCGGGGGGCGGCGGCAAAGGTGGCGGCGGGAATGTCGTTGGGAAAAGGAGTGACGATACGGGCGACAGCGATCCGCGAGGAGAACCAGGCGGTGACGGCCCCGGCGCCGTGACCGATGGCCGTGACGGTGCCTGTGAGATCGGTCGGGGCGGCCGGGTCGACGGTGGCCACCGATTCGTCGGTGGAGGCAAACCTGGCCCAGC
>SIAG01000067.1 GCA_009691925.1 Planctomycetaceae bacterium | reverse complement strand
GCCGCGATGCCGAGCCTCTCCTGCCTGTGGGAGGTGGGTGAGACGCAATCCCGGGCGCTCCCTGCCGCGATCCGCACCGAGGTCGAGGCCGCCCTGGCGATTGGCACCAACGTCATCGCCTACGCCACCAACCGGGAGCTGAAGCGGAAGGACGAGCTGTTCACGCTCGATCTCCCCCAGGCGGCCAAGGCCCGCGACCAGTTCGACCGGGGACAGCTCTCGATCGGCAAGCTGCGCCACTCCGGGATGTGCGACGCGGCGCCGGCGGCGCTGGCGAACATCCTCCGGGCGGCGGCCCGCGAGCTCGGCATCCGCGTCGACCAGCGCCCGCTCCTCGTCGACCCGGCCGAGCCCGGGCTGTTCGACTACCACCTCGTCTTCATGCACGGCAGGCAGGGCTTCACCTTCGATCCCCCGCGGCGGCAGCGGCTGCGGCAGTTTCTCGAGCGGGGGGGAACGCTCCTCGCCGACAGTGTCTGTGCCTCGCCCGGATTCACGACCGCCTTCCGCACGGAGATCGCCGCGATTCTCCCCGAGGCGAAGCTCGAGGAGATCCCCGCCGACGACCCGCTGTTCACGAAGGGGGAATACGGCGGCTACGACGTGCGCAGCGTCACGCTGCGGGAGCCGGCCGGCGGGGGAGACGGACCGATGACGGCCCGGAAGCGGCAGGTGCCGCCGAAGCTCGAGGGGGTGCGGATGGGGGACCGCTGGATTGTGATCTTCTCCCCCTACGATCTCTCCTGTGCGCTTGAGAAGCAGAACTCGATGGAGTGCACCGGCTACAGCCGCGACGATGCCGAGAAGATCGCCCTCAACATTCTCCTCTATTCCCTCAACCACTAGCCGTGGTTGAATTGGTCCCTCAACCACGAGCCGTGGTTGAATTGGTCCCTCAACCACGAGCCGTGGTTGAATTGGTCCCTCAACCACGAGCCGTGGTTGAATTGGTCCCTCAACCACGAGCCGTGGTTGAATTGGTCCAGAAGCCGTCGATCACCCCTCCGAATCGCGGTCACCGCCCGTCAGGTAGCTGGCGTAGTAGAGGAGCGTCAGGGCGCTTTGGAGCGTCGCCGCGACATAGGTCCACGCGGCCGAATTCAAAACCTTGTTGACATGCGGCATGTCGGCGCTGGGAACGATGCCGAGCTCGACGAGCTGCCGCTTGGCCCGGTTGCTGGCGTCGATCTCCACCGGGAGGTTGACGAGCTGGAAGAAGACCGTAGCGGCGAACAGGCCGATCCCCACCCAGGCCATCGGCCGGGAGGCGAACATCAAGCCGACCATGAACACCGTCAGCCCAAAGCCGCTGCCGATGTTGGCGATGCCGACCGCGGCGTTCCGCAGCGACATGAGCGGATAGCCGGTGTGGTCCTGGAGGGCGTGGCCCGCCTCGTGGGCGGCGATCCCCACCGCGGCGAGCGACCGGCTGGAGTAGACGGCATCGGAGAGGCGCAGGACCTTCGTCCGCGGGTCGTAGTGATCGGTGAGCGTCCCCGGCACCTGCTCGACGGCCACCTCGGTGGCCCCGGCCGAATCAAGGATGTGCCGGGCGGCCGCGGCCCCCGACAGGGGCGCCGGCTCCTTCGAAGCCGCCGCGAAGGTGGCGTGGACCCGCCACTGGGCCCACATCGCCAGGAGCATCGCCGGGGCGATGGCGAGCATGTAGGCGGGGTCGAAATAGAAGAAGGGCATCGGGATTCCTGACAGCGGTGGAAAAGGGGAGGGCCCGGCGGGGACGGCACCAACAACGCGACGAGGCTATTCTAGGCGGGTACTGACGCCATGAGCCATCGGCGTATTCCCGTTCCTGGCCCGGCGACAACGCCTGCTGACCGTCTCCATGACCTCCTCCTACGGACAGCTCGCCGCGCCGGTTCACCCCGGCCTCCGTCGGTGCCACGGGGGAACGACGCTGTTGGGCCTCGCCGTCGTCGCCGTCGTCGCCCTCGCAGCGGCCCCGGGATGCAGTCCCCCGGCCGAATCGGTGGTCGGCGTGGCTGCCGCGGGGGCCACCGATTCAGCCGACCTGTGTGCGCGGATCGACCGGGCCATCGGCCACGCCCGGGACGGCCGCCTCCTCGACCAGCGAGTCAACGGCGCCTGGCAGGTGGTCCATGGGATCCTCGCCTTCGGCGACGAGCTCCCGCTGGCGACGGCCGACGGGAAGACGACGGCCCTCGCCTGGCTCCTCGACGGCGGGGCCTTGCGCGGCTGGCGGTTGCGGCCGGGAAGCCAGGGGGTGGTGGCGATGATCGAGGAGGGGAGCACGACCGGCCAGGGGCATCCTGACCAGTGGATCGGCTACCTCGCCCAATGCGGCCTCGACGGCGTCTCCATCGACACACCGATCTCCGTCAACGGCAAGCCCCACACCCTCCGCGATCTCCTCACCCAGGCCCAGGCCGACATCCGCCCGGGGGCTGAGGCGACCTGGACGCTGATGGCCCTCTCCGCCTGGCTCCCTGCGGAGAGCTCGTGGACATCAAGCGACGGCCAGACCTGGACGATCGAGGATGTCGTGGCGATGGAGGCGGCGGCCGACATCGAAGGCGCCGCCTGTGGTGGATGCCATCGGCTCTACGGCCTGGTGCAGGCTCTGGCCGCTCATCAGGCCTCGGCTGCCGGCCCGGCCGGCAGCGAGCGCGGCGGCTGGGCCGACGCGGAGGCGACGATCGAGGCATGCATCGAGATCGCCCGCCGCCACCAGCAGCCCGACGGCAGTTTCTCCATCCACTTCTTCGAGCGCCCCGGCACCTCCGCCGACGTCTTCGCCCGTCTGGGCGCCACCGGGCACATCTTCGAGTTTCTCGTCGCGGCCCTCGACGACGAGCGGCTCGCCGAGCCGTGGGTGACGCGGGCAGCCACGAGGCTCGTCACGCTCCTCGAACAAACCGCCGACGTCGACGTCGAATGCGGCGCGCTGTACCACGCCGTTCACGGCCTGCGGCTCTACCGCGAGCGGGTCTGCGGCGCGGCGGCGGAGTGAGCGGCGCGACGCGAATCGTCGCCGCTCGACAGCCGGCAACTCGCCCCGCCGGGATCCTTTTCCACGACGCCATCATCTGTCAGACTCGGTGTCTTGACACGAATGAACGGGGCGACGCCATCGACAGGGTGGGCTGGTGCACGGACTGATCTTCTTTTTTCTGCAGAAGTTCATCGCCACGTCACCGTCAGGCGGCGCGTCGCTTCAGCCAGACGGTCGCGCCGGGCAAACCTCCCGGCCACCGACGACGACCGAGCGATATCTTCCCTCCGGCGTCTACCCGGACGACGCCGCCGTCGCCATGCTAGGGACGATCGCCGACGCCACGGGCGAAAGCCTCCCTGACGTCGTCGAGCGGTTCGGCGAGTTTCTCGCCCCCCACCTCCTCAAGGTGGCCGGCACGGCCGTCGATCCCCGGTGGACGCTGCTCGATCTCATCGAGCAAACCGAAGGAATCATCCACGCGCTGGTTCGGACGAAGAATCCCGGTGCCAAGCCACCGGTTCTCGAGACGATCCGCCACGATCCCCGCGAGCTCCATCTCATCTATGCCTCCGCACGACGGTTGTGCCGGCTGGCCCAAGGCCTGATCCGCGGCATGGCCCGCCACTACGGCGAGGTGGTGGAGATCGAGGAAACCTCCTGCATGCTCCGGGGGGATTCGTTCTGCACCTTCGTGGTCCGCACCTCCGCGGAGGATACCGGCGAGCATGGAGGCCACGAGGCGGAGACGGTCATGCTGGAGCCGGGGAGCATCGCCCACGGCGAAGCCGACAACGTCGTCATCCGCATCGCGGAAGAGGAACCGCTGGCCCCGCGGACGATCGGAGGTCACCGCGTCGTCCGTCTCCTCGGCAGCGGGGGGATGGGGCGGGTATGGCTGGCCCACGATGAACGGCTCGACCGCGACGTGGCGATCAAGGTGATGCTTCCCGCCAAGGCGATCGAGCCGACCTCCCGCGAACGCTTTCTGCGGGAGAGCCGGGCCGTGGCACGCATCGATCACCCCCATGTCGTCACGATCCATCACGTCGGTGAGGAGGGGGGCCTTCCCTACCTCGTGATGCCGTTCTTGGAGGGGCGGTCGCTCGCCGATCATCTCCGCCACGAGGAACGACTTCCGATCGCGGAGGCGCTGCGGATCGCCCAGGAGATCGCCGCCGGTCTCGGTGCAGCCCATGCCCAAAACCTCGTCCACCGCGACATCAAGACCGACAACGTGATCCTCGTCGGACCGGCCAAGCGTGTCCGGATCATCGACTTCGGCCTGGTTCGCGAGGCGAGCGCCCCGAGTCACAGCCTGACCCTCGATGGCCTCGTCGTGGGCACGCCGTCCTACATGGCACCGGAACGGGCAACCGACGGGGACGTCGACGGCCGTGCCGATCTCTTCGGGCTCGGGGTGATCCTCTACGAGATGCTCGCCGGGCGGCTGCCCTACGAGGGGCGCTCCTTCGTGGCTGTGTTGGCCGCGATCGCCCGGGGGACAGCGACAGCGCTAGCCGACGTGGCGCCGGAAGTTCCAGCAGCCGTGGCCGATTTTGTCATGCGATTGATCGCCCACGATCCCGCCGACCGACCGGCCGATGCCGATGTCGTGGCGACGAGCCTCGAAGCCCTCCGCCGCGCCGTGATCGGCTGACCGCACGGCGCCGCGCCGCGATCAGCCCTCGGACCGGACGGCCGCGAGCTCGGTGGCGACAGCGTTGACGAGCACGGGCACATCGCCGTGCCAGTCGATGACGGTGCTGTGCTGCGATTTCATCCGCTTGCACTGCGCCGTGCCGGCGGTGAACTCGTCGCTGCCGATGACCAGCGCCAGCGGAAAGCCCTTCTTCGAGGCGACTTTCAACTGCTGGCCGACCCGCTTCGGCTCGGCCGCCATCTCCACCGCCATCCCCGCTCTCCGCAGGGCGGCGGCGATCCGCAAGTAATCCCCGCGGTGGGCTTCGTCGAAGTAGACGAGAAAGACGTCGGCGGCGGTCTCGCGGCTTTCCAGCCGGCCGAGCTCTTCGAGCCCCGCAAGCAATCGATCGATCCCCAGCGACGCCCCGATCCCCGGGAGGTGCTGCTTGGTGTAGAGGCCGGCGAGATTGTCGTAGCGCCCTCCGGAACAGATGCTCCCCAGCGCCGGCAGCTCGTCGAGGAAGCTCTCGAGCACCAGGCCGGTGTAGTAGTCGAGGCCGCGGGCGATCGAGGGATCGACGACAATCCTCCCGGCCGGCACGCCCGCCTGGGCCGCGCCGTCGAGGAGCGCCCGCAGGCTGTCGATCCCGGCTCTCCCCGGGGCCGTGCCGCCGGCGAGCGGCTCGAGCGCGGCAAGGACAGCGTCGGGGGACCCGGAAAGCGACGCGAGCTGGAGCAGATCGGCGCTCGCCGCCGCATCGATCCCGTGTCCTGCCAGCTCCGCGGCGACCCCCTCGGGGCTCACCTTGCCGAGCTTGTCGAGGGCCCGCAGCACGACGGTGGAGCGGTCGGCGAGCCCGAGGCGCTCGAGGATCCCGGATAGGACCCGGCGGTCGTTGACCCTGATCGTGAAGCTTTCCAGCCCGATCGCCGAGAGGAGATCGTGGACAACGAGGACGGTCTCCAGATCGGCAAGCACGCTGGTCGTCCCGATCGTGTCGAAGTCACACTGCATGAACTCGCGGTAGCGGCCGCGCTGCGGGTTCTCGCCGCGCCACACCGTCGCCATGTGGTAGCGCTTGAAGGGGATGCCGAGGGTGCCGATGTGCTGGGCGGCGAAGCGGGCCAGCGGAATCGTGAGATCAAACCGCATCCCCACCTCCCGCCCGCCGTGGTCGGTGAAGCGGTAGAGCTGCTTGTCGGTCTCGTCGCTCCCCTTGCCGGTGAGGATCTCAAGGTATTCAAGCGCTGGCGTGTCGATCGGCACAAAGCCGTAGGAGCGATAGACGCGCCTCGCGATGTCGAGGATCCCCTCCCGGGCAAGGGCCTGGGGAGGAAGATGATCGCGGAACCCCTTGAGAGTGCGGGGCTCGATGAGCGTGCGGGGGTCGCTTGGCAGGCGCGGGTCGGTCACGGAGCAGGTCTCGGGGAGGAGCGGCGGAAGGCTTCGGTTATACCCCCGCTTAGCCACCCTCACCCACCACCCGCAGGCCGCTGTGGCCTCCGGTCGGCAGGGCGGTCGTCAGTCGGCCAGCGCCGCCATCCGCCCCGCCTTCACCACGCCCCCTTGGATGACGGCGATGAAACGGCTGCGGTCCTGGAGGACACCGATGTCGGTCGTCGGATCGCCATCGACGAGGAGGACATCGGCGAGCTTGCCCGGCTCAAGAGTACCGAGATCGTGGCCCCTGCCCATGATCTCGGCGCCGGTCTTCGTGGCGCACTTGAGCACCTCGAGCGGCGAGAGCCCGACGAAGTCGACGAAGAACAACAGCTCCTTGGCGTAGTCGCCGTGGGGATTCCATGCGAAGCCATAATCGCCCCCCATCCCCAGCCGGCCGCCGGCCCGAAGGATCCGCCGGGCGCTCTCGGCCCCGCCGTCGAGCGTCTCCTGGTGGCCGTCGATGACCCGCTGCGAGAGGCCGAACTCGGGGCCGCGCTCGACACTCACCTTCTCGAAGTACAGCGCTGGCACGCAGGGAACGTCGCGCGCCAGGAGGAGCTCGAGCCCCTCGTCATCGATGAACGTGCCATGCTCGATCGCGTCATAGCCCGCCTTGAGGGCGTTGGTGATCCCCTCGGTGGCCCGGCAGTGGCCGGTCACTTTGAGACCGTGGTTGTGGGCGGTGGCCACCACGGCGCGCATCTCCTCGAACGTCATGCAAAGAGTGTGGTGATCGTTGACGTCGGGGGCGGCGGCGTCGCCGGTGGGGTAGGTCTTGACCCACTCGACGCCATCCTTGACGAGCTTCCGGACCGCGGCGCGGGCCTCGTCGGGGCCGTTGACGAGAAGCACGAGCCCATCCATGCCGATGCGGCGGAAGTCGGGATTCCAGTCCATCAGCCCGCCGACGCCGCAGATCTCACGGCCGCTGGCGACGAGCCGGGGGCCGGGCGTGAGGTCGTTCTCGATGGCTTTCTTGAGCCAGACATCGATATTGAACAGGCTCCCGCCGCTGCGGGCCGCCGTGTAACCGCACTGGAGCGCGAGCCGGGCGTTGGCGGCGGCGAGGAGCGTGACGTATTCGACCGGATACTTGATGTCGAGATCCTCAAGGGCCGCGACGTCGAAGTAGGTGGCATGGAAGTGGGCCTCGACAAGGCCGGGCATGATCGTCCCGCCGCCGACGTCGATCCGCCGCGCGCCTTGGGGCTGTGCGGACATCGCGGCCTCCGGGCCGGCATAGGTCACGATGCCGCCATCGATCACCAGGCATGCGTCGGCCACCGCTGCAGCCCCCGTGCCATCGAACAATCGGCCGCCGCGGATCACCGTCGTGCCTGCTTCGTGCCGCATGTCTTTCCTTCCAAAAAGTCGCCGTGCCACAGACGGGGCCGTCGGATGCGTCGCCCCACCCCCTCGCGGAGAGCTTACGACTTCATCACCGCCTCGCCAAACGGGAGCGACTCGAGGAACGGAATCACCAACCGCGGCACGAGGTCGGGCTGTTGGCCGACGGCGTTGTGGCCGATCCCCGCAAGGTCGATCGGGGTCGGATCGGCAAGCGTCTCGCACAGCCGTCGGAAGTCGCCGTCGGGAAGCATGCCGCCGCGCGTTGGATCGGCCCGGAGCACGAGCACCGGGCAGGTGACCCGGCGCAGCGTCGCCTCCCAGTCGATCCCGTCGAGCCAGGCATTGGCCAGCAGCGGGAACATCGTCGCCGGGTCGAGGCCCTTCAGGCACGACGCGGTGAAACGGACATTCGCCAGATCGCGCGTGGCGCCGAACGTCGTCGCTGGTATCCCCGGGGCGCCCGGGAGGGGGGCCGCCGCGAGCTCCCGGGCGAGCTCGCCAACCGGGAGGGCGCTGCCGGCGTGCTCGCGGTAGAGCGTGAACACCGCCGCATAGGGGCTGAGATCGATCGCGGCGAGAAACGTCGGCCCCGGCGGATCTTCGAGGACGATTCCCGCGACCGCATCAGGGCAGGCCGCCGCGACCAGAAGCGCGACGAGAGCTCCGAGGGAGTGGCCGTAGAGAACTGGCCTGTCGAGGCTCCCGACGACCCGCACGGCATCGGCCGCATAGTCGCGGACTAAATACCCTTCTCCCCGCTCCGACTCGCCATGCCCGCGTTGGTCATAGGCCCGGACGCAAAACCGGGGGAGGAGCCAAGGGAGGAGCGGGGCAAATGTCGCCCGGCGCCGCGACACGCCATGGAGAAGGAGGAGCGGCGGCTGGGTGGTGTTGCCTGATGCCCATCCCGCCAGCGTGACACCGTCGCCGTGAAACGTCGTCGACGTGAGCATGGGAATCATTTTGTCGTCGCCAGACGTCATCCGAGGATGGCGAGCGGATTGGGGCGGGGACCGCGGATCGACTTGCCGCGGTTCTTCTTCCGCCGCCCCTCTCCTACCTCGAGGCCCCCCGGGCCCAACACCGCATCCATGTACTCCTCAACCTGCTCGGCAGTCTCGAAGTATTGATCGTAGACCCAGTCGTCCTCGTATTCGCAGTCGTTCGTCGTGTATTCGCGGCAGATCTGCGGACGGGTCTCGTAGATTCCGCAGCGGTGATCCTCACCGAGATGCTTGCAGACGGTGTGCACGCACACATACCACTCGCCATCCTCGGTAAACACGGTGGCATGTTCGTGGAGAAGGAACCAGCGGATGTATTCGAACTCCTCCCGCGTCGTCGGCGTGTCGAGCGGCAGCGCGAAATAGCGGCAGCACTTCGCCGTGCAAAACTGGCACAGCACCTGATCGGCAGCGACGGTGTCGCGGTGCGGCTTGGGGGCGAAGATCGGCAGGAGGGTGTCGACGGCCGGCATGAATGGGCTCCGGAGAGGCAGGGGCGACAACAATCTACGGCCCGGCCAGCGCTCCCACAACGGGCCGGGGGGCCGGGGGGTCGGCGGAATCGGCACGCTCGGCGTGGCGTATACTGCACCCCGCCGCCCGCTGGGTGGTGCCCCGGAAAGGAGCCGCCGACGTGCCGAAGCGCTGGAGGATACAGCCGCAGGATGCGGCGGTGGTGGCGGGGCTCGAACGGGCCGCCGGCGTGTCGCCGATCGTCGCCCGGCTGCTGGCGGCGCGCGGGTTGGTCGACGCCGCCGCCGCGCGGACGTTCCTCGCCGGCACGCTCCAGGATCTGCGTGATCCCGAATTGCTCCCCGGCGTGCCGGCCGCCGCCGAGCGGATCCTCGCCGCCGCGCGAGACGGCACGCGGATCGTGATCTACGGGGATTACGACGCCGACGGCATGTGCGCGACGGCGATCCTCCTCGGCTGTCTTCAGGCCCTCGGGGCGACGGCGGAGTGGTATGTGCCCGACCGCTTCGAGGAGGGCTACGGCCTCAACGCCGAGGCCCTCCGCAGCCTGGCGGCGAAGGGGGCGAAGCTCGTGATCACCGTCGACTGCGGGATCGCAAGCGTCGCCGAGGCGGCGGTGGCCCGCGAGCTCGGGATCGACCTGATCATCACCGATCACCACGGCTTCGGGCCGGCGCTCCCCGAGGCGACGGTGCTCGTTCATCCCCGGCTCCCGGGGGGCGGCTATCCCTTCGGCGACCTGTGTGGCGCCGCCGTGGCCTTCAAGCTCGCCTGGGCGATCGCCACCCGGGCCAGTGGCGCCAAGCACGTGACGCCACGGCTGCGGGAGATGCTCCTGCGGGCCGTCGGCCTGGCGACGCTCGGCACGGTCGCCGACGTCATGCCCCTCCTCGACGAGAACAGGATCCTCGTCAAGCATGGCCTCGAGTGCCTTCGACTGCGGGGCGGCGCCGGGATCGTGCGGCTGATGGAGCTGGCCAAGCTCCAGGAGAAGTCGTCGCTTGAGAGCGAGGATGTCGCTTTCCGGCTGGCGCCGCGGCTCAATGCCGCCGGGCGGCTCGGCCAAGCCGGCCTGGCGATCGAGATGCTCACCACCGCCGACGAGGCCCGCGCCCTCCAATTGGCCGATGTGATCCATGGCTTCAACGAGCAGCGTGACACCCTCGAGCGGAGCATCCTTCTGGCCGCCACGAAGCAGGCCACCCACGACTTCGATCCGGTCGCCGCACCGGCGCTGGTCCTCGCCGGCCGTGGCTGGCACCCCGGCGTGGTGGGGATCGTGGCCGGCCGGCTTGCCGAGCGCTACCACCGCCCGATCGTCGTCATCGCCCAGGACGAGCATCAGGGGCGGCCGGCGACGGGGAGCCTGCGGAGCGTGCCCGGCTTCGACGTCCTCGCCCCGCTCCAAGCCTGCCGCTCCCATCTCCTCACCTGCGGCGGCCATGCGGCGGCGGCGGGCTTGAGGATCGAGGACGGCGCCATCGAGGCCTTTCGGGAAGCCTTCCTCGCCGCGGTGGCGGCCAGGATGCCGGAGGAGCTGCGGCTGGCCCAGGTGGCGATCGATGGCGAGGCGACGATTGCCAGCCTGTCGCTCGACACGGTCGGCCAGATTGAGAAGCTCGCCCCGTTCGGCCAGGGGAACCGCCGTCCGATCCTCTGCGCCTCGGCCGTGCGGCTCACCGAGGCTCCGCGCGTGATCGGCGCCGGTGGCCGACATCTCGCCATGACGCTCGTCCAGCATGGCGCGAAGATCCGCGGCGTGGCTTGGGGGGCCGCCGAGTGGCTGCCCCATCTTCCCGCGCCCGGTCAGACATTCCATGTCGCCTTCCGACCGAAGATCAACGAGTTTCGGGGCCGCCGCACGGCGGAGATGGAAATCGTCGACTGGCGGCCCGACGGCCCCGACATCACCAAAGAGCTTCCGCCGCTGATCGCCTCTGTCGCTGCCCACAGCTCAACCGATGGCTGACGGCCGCCCCCGGTTCACGGTTCACGGTTCACGGTTCACGGTTCACGGTTCACGGTTCACGGTTCACCCCCTCCCTATTCTGCACCTCAGAGGATCTCTCCATGGTCATCGCCTCGCGCCGTCGTCTTCTCCGTGCCATCGGGAGCTCCCTCACCGCGGCGGTGGCATGCTTGGCGGTGACGATGGCCCCGGTCCGGGCCGACGACTGGCCGCAGTGGCGTGGCCCGGAGCGTGACGGCCAGTGGCGCGAGACCGGCATCCGCGCCGCCCTCCCCGCCGACGGGCTCCCTGCCCGCTGGCGGGCCGAGGTCGGTGGCGGCTATTCCGGCCCGGCTGTGGCCGATGGCCGCGTCTATCTGATCGATTACCTCCTCGGCGACGGGGGGACGGTGGCCAACAATCCTTCGCAGCGCACGGAGCTTGCCGGTCGGGAGCGGGTACTCTGTTTTGATGCCGTCGATGGCCGGCTCCTCTGGAAGCACGAATACGACTGCCCCTATGCGGTCTCGTATGCCTGTGGACCGCGCTGCACGCCGACGGTCGTCGATGGCGTCGTTTACACCCTCGGCGCCGAGGGGAATCTCCATGCCCTCGACGCCCTCACTGGCAAGGTGGTGTGGGCGAAGAACTTCAAGACCGACTACGGCGCCCCGACGCCGATCTGGGGCGTCTCGGGCCATCCGCTCGTCGAAGGAGACGTCGTGATCTGCATGGTGGGGGGGGAAGGGAGCGTTGTGGTGGCGTTTGACCGGCGCACCGGCAAGGAGGTGTGGCGGGCTCTGTCGGCCAGCGAGCCGGGCTACGCTCCCCCTTCAATCCTCGAGACGGCCGGCGTGCGCCAGGTGCTCGTGTGGGATGCCGACACGATCACGGTCCTCGATCCCGCCACCGGCAAGACGATCTGGAGCGTGCCACTGAAGCCCGGCTATGGGATGTCGATCATGGCGCCGCAGGTGGCCGACACGTCGGCCGGCCGCGTCCTCTTTGCCAGTGGGATCGGCAACATCGGCGCCCTCTTCCGGCTCGACGACAAGCTCCCCGGCGCGAAGGTCGTGTGGCGCAACCGGGCCAAGGCCTCAATCGCGAGTGCCAACAGCACACCGATGATCGTCGGCGACACCCTCTACGGCTGTGACTGCGAGACGGGCTTCCTGACGGCCGTCGACCTGGCCACCGGCGATCGGCTCTGGGAGACCGGCGTGCCGACGCTCGGGAGCCGGCGCGGCCGCCACGGCACGGCCTTTATCGTCCGCCAGGGGGAGCGTCATTGGCTGTTCAGCGAGACCGGCGACCTGATCCTCGCCCGGCTCACGCCGAAGGGCTACGAGGAGCTCGGCCGGACGCATCTCCTCGACCCGACCGGCGAGTGCTTTGGCCGCGAGGTGGTCTGGAGCCATCCGGCCTTTGCCGGGAAGGCTGTCTTCGCCCGCAACGACCGGGAGCTGGTGTGCGTGTCGCTGGCGGAGCCCGAGTGAGCCAGGGTCTAGGCCGCAAAAAGGAGCCGCGGGTGCCGCGGGAGCCGGCCTAAGGACTGCCGGCGGAGCCCGAGGGAGCCCCTCGACCGCGATCGGGGGGCGATTCAGGGGGTGAAAAACGGGTCAATTCACCGGGAAACAAGGCCTTCGGAGCATCGCCGTTGCCGGCCGGGGCCGGGAAAGGTAATCTGTGTCTTCTTGCGTTGCGGAGGCCCTTGTGGCCGCCGCCAGATCGGGGCGTAGCTCAGCCTGGCTAGAGCGCTACGTTCGGGACGTAGAGGTCGCACGTTCGAATCGTGTCGCCCCGACTAAACGGGTGTTCATCGCCCCTGCAATCTCCGGGAAAACTACGGTTTTCTCGGGGATTGTTTCGTTTCGGCCCCCGTCGTGCGTCGTCGTGCGATTCCCTGCGGGAGCCTGCTGCGCCGGCTTTTGCTCGTCCGTTACGTCGGATTTTGCTCGTCCAGAATCGCCCGGTTCCTTACCCTCCGCCACCGCCGCGCGGAAGTGCTCGGGGAGAGCTTGAGCGTAGTGACGCATGCTGACAACTGTGGAGTGGCCCATCCACTTCGCTACGCTCGCCACCGGATGCCGCGACAGCCAGTCGGTTTCCCTGCTGCTCCGCATGTCCCTCTGT
>SIAG01000066.1 GCA_009691925.1 Planctomycetaceae bacterium | reverse complement strand
CGGTGGCAAAACGCGGCATCTCCGGCACTCCGGCCTATATGAGCCCGGAGCAGCACGACGGCGCCGTCCCGGTGGGGCCGGCCAGCGACGTCTACGGCCTCGGTGCGACGCTCTACCACCTCCTCACCGGCGCACCCCCCTACGACGGCGACGTGGCGGCGATCCGCGAGAAGGTGCTCGCCGGCTCACTCGCCGCGCCGTCACGCGTGAAGCGAGGCGTGTCGCAAGCCATCCAGGCGGTCTGTATGAAAGCGATGGCCCGCGATCCGGTCGACCGCTACGAAACCGCGCTCGACCTGGCCCACGACATCGACGCCTATCTGGCCGACAATCCCGTCAGCGCATACCGCGAGCCGCCCCTCCGCCGGCTGGCCCGCTGGACACGCCGCCACCGCACCATCACGCAGCTCGCCGTCGGGTCGCTCGCGGTGCTCCTCGTGGGCGCGGCAGTCACCTCGGTGCTTCTCCGTAGGGTGGCCCACGACGAATACCGCTCCCGGCAGACGGCGCTGCGGCTCGCAGCCCGGCTCGCGGCCAGCACCGCCGCGCTCCAGATCGATTCCCGTTGGCGAATCCTCGAGTACGAAGCCGACAACAACCAGCTCGTCCGGGCGATGGCCGAGGCTGAGGGAAAGCCCGTCGATCCCGTCACGGGGCGCAGGCCCTGGGGCGCGATCCAGGCCGCGGTCGACGTGATCGCCGCCAACACGAAGAACACCGTCGATGCCGAGAGCTGGACGGTGTGCGACGCCCAAGGAGTGCAGGTGGCCCGGGCGCCGCTGGCCGACACCATCGGCCGCGACTTCGCCTGGCGCAACTATTTCCACGGCGGCCCCCATGACCTCGAGCCGGGCGCCACGGCCACGCCGATTACGGAGGTCCACCGCTCGACGGTCTACCGCAGTGATTCTACCGGCAAGCTCAAGGTGGCCTTCTCGGCGCCGATCTGGAGCGATGCCCACGGCGCGGAGAATCGGCGCGTGCTCGGCGTTCTCCTCATGAGCTTCGACGTCGGCCTCCTCTTCCGCTCGGTCGACGCCATCGGCTCATGGAACGCTTCGCACGCCCCGTTCTCCGTGGCGGTCATCGATCTGCGTGACGACATGGTCGACGGCGCACCGAAGGGGGGCTTGGTTCTGGAGAATCCCGAGGTCGCGCGGACCGATCTGTCGAGCTCCCCCGATCTCCAGTTGGTGCGGGCCCCGGCTGACATCGTCGCCCGGCTCAAGGAGTCGTTCCACAAACATCCGGAGTTCGGGAAACCGGTCCGCCAGCCCGAAGATGTCGGTGGCGACAACGGGCTCGATGCCGAGATCATCGGGCTCTTTCCCGGGACGATCCGCCAGTTGATGGGGGGCAGCGGCGCAGGGCCGCAGATCGCGGCCGCCGAGCCGATCCGGATCCTGGGGCGACCCGAGCGGCTCGCGGACGTCGGCTGGGCCGTCCTCGTCCACGAGCGCTGACCGCTCACACTTCCGGCAATTCAAACCCCTGGCGACGTTCGCGGACGAGCAGCGCATCGGCAACGGTGTCGCCCACGAACTTCTCGGCGGCGGGATCCCAGCGAAGTGGACGGCCGACCGCGCGGGCGATGTTGGCCAGATGGCAGACCGTCACCGACCGGTGCCCGATCTCGACATCAGCCACCGGCTTCTCCCGGGTCTTGATGCAATCCAACCAGTTCTGCAGATGATGCCGCGCCTGCCAGAGGGCGAGGGCATCGGACCACTTCCGCTCCTCCTCGGCGACGTCGACCGCCTCGAGGAGCTTCTGCGCGATTTCGGGGGGATTGCTCGTCACCTTGTTGCGGTTGATCTCGAGCTTCCCCTTCTCCCCCACGAAAACGGCCCCACCCATCGGCCCAGATTCGAGGATGAACTTCACCTCGAGGCCGTCGGCGTAGGTCATCACCACCTGGCCGTTGGGGCCGGCGGTGACGGGCGTGACTGCCACCGGGCCGGATACATCGGCGCCGAGGGCCCACTGGATCTGATCGACGCCATGCGCGCCCCAGTTGGTCATCTCGCCACCGGCGAAGTCACGCCATCCCATCCACCCCATCCACTGGGCGCTAAAGGGGCGGTCGGCGGCTTGGTTGAGCCAGGCATTCCAGTCCAGACCGGTAGGAATCGGCTCCCGCGGCGGGAGCGGCGCCGGCGTCGGAGAGGAGCTCCCGTAGTTCACCGCGCGGACCTCGAGAAGCTTTCCGAGCCCCCCGTTGCGGACAAACTCGCACGCCAGGCGGTTGATCTCCATCGAGCGCTGCTGCGTCCCCACCTGGACGACGCGGTCGTGCCGCCGGGCCGCCTTGACCAGCGCCCGTCCCTCCGCCACGTAGAGCGTCAGCGGCTTCTCGGCGTAGACATCCTTCCCCGCCTGGCAGGCATGGATGCAGGGGAGGACGCGCTGAAACTCCCCCGTTCCCACGACTACCGCATCGATGTCGGCGCGATCGAGGATCCGCCGGTAGTCGACGTACACCGGCCACGCTCCCCCCTTCTTCTCCCGGAAAGCATGCGCCCGCGGCACATTGACATCGCACAGTGCCACGATGTCGGCCCCCTCCGGCAATTGCTCGAGGAGGAGCGAGGCGCGCCCGCCGACGCCGATGGCGCCGACGCGGAGCTTTTCGTTGGGCCCCGGGGCCGATCGCCCCACGCGCGGGAGGAGGGCGACGCCCGCCGCGGCCCCCGCCCCAAGAAGGAGTGTCCGCCGATCAACGCCGAGCCGCGGTGCATTCCGACTCATTTCGCCCCCTCCTGAATGAACACGAAGCCACCCTTCTTGTTCCCGATCACGATGTCGGGGCGCTTGTCACCATTAAGATCGCCGACGGCCAACTGCGTCCCCACGCCGGAGGCGTCGTCGATCTTGTGCGCCGTCCACGAAACCGACTTATCGGCGCCACGGTGGAGCTTGAACCAGCAGAGATGCGGGCTGCCGGCCGGATCGGGATCCCCCTGCGGCCCGTGAGCCCAGAACCGCTTGCCGGTGACGATGTCCTTGAGCCCGTCGCCATCGATGTCGACAACCGCCACCGAATGGAGCTGCGAAAACTGCACCCCGTCGAGCGTCTCCTCTGCTTTGTCGGAAAGAATGCGGTGCTCGACGAAGTCGATCCCGCCGTCTTTTTTCACGTTTTCAAACCACGACAGGCCGTAGCCATGGCCGGCGAGACTCGTGATCACGTCGAGATCACCGTCGGCATCGACGTCGTAGGTGTGCATCTGACCGCCGCCGGTGCCGAAGGCGAACGGATGCTTCGTCCAGGCAGGGGGCGTGCTCCCGGCCGCCACCGGGGCCGGCTGCTCCCACCATCCACCGGCCATGAGGAGGTCGGCTCGGCCGTCTCCGTTGACGTCGCCGACGCCGAGGCCGTGCTGATACTGCCCCCAATTTTCCTTCTCGGAGCAGGGGGTGAAGGTCCAGCGCTCGGTGGCGGTCTTGTCGGACGGGGTCGCGAAGCCGAGCACGCCACCGGTGTGGAAAACAAGCTCGGCCTTGCCGTCGCCGGTGACATCGAGGAAGTCGGGGGCCTCGTTGTCGACCACCGGGTGGACGAGGTGCTTTCCCCAGCCCGCCTGCGAGGCCTTCACCGTGGCGGTGTCGTTGCCTGGATTGCGGAACCAGGCCACTTCCTTCCCCGGCCATTCGTTGACGAGGACATCGAGCCAGCCGTCGCCATCGACGTCGCCGACACCGGTCATGAAGTTGTTGGAGTATTGGTTGGGATCGAAGTCCTTGGCGGGATAGATCTCGTGTCGCTCCTTGTACTCTGGCCCCGCATACCAGTAGGGGCCATAGACGGCGTCGCCATGGCCATCCTTGTCGATGTCGCCGACGCCGGCCGCCTCGGCATGGAACTTGTCGGTCAGAACCACCTTGCGGAACGTCGGCGGCGCCGCGGCGGCCCCACCCCCGGCAGCGAGGATCACGGCAAAGGCCCCCAGCCCCACCCCGAACATTCGAACACGCATGGCATCTCTCCAGACAGTGAAAGGTGAACGCAGCGGGAGCCCAATCCGCCCCCAAGCGCCGCAAAGCCCGATCAGAATACTCCAAATGCTGCCACCCGTCGCGGGGCCGCGGTAGACTCTCCGCGCCATTCGCCGCCGACGCCACAGTCGCCCTGACCGGGCTCCCCTCGAATCCATCATGCACGTCGTCGTCCTGTTCCGCTATTTCTGGCCCGAGTCGCGCGTCTCTGAGGAGCCCCACATGCTCCGCGAGATCGTCCACCGGCATGTCGCCCGGGGGGACGCCGTCGACGTCATCTGCGGCTCGGCTGACGACTGCCGGGAGGCCTGGGCCCGCGAGTTTCCCGAGCGGGTCAGCGTCAGCAGCTTCCAGGCACCGGTCGACCGCAACGGTCCGCTGTTGGGGCGCGTGCTCAACTCCGCCCGCCTCCTCCTCCGGGGGCTCGGAACGCTTCTCTGGCCGAGGCGCATCGATCTGCTCTATCTCTTCACCTACCCCCCCGGTTTTGCCGGAGCGATGATCGCCTTCTGCCGTGTCTTCCGCCGCCGCACCCGAATCCTCTTCAGCTTCCAGGACAACCTCGAATACCGGATCGGCAATCCGCTCATCCGCGCGTGCTACCGGGCTTACAACCGCTTCTGCATCTCCCATGCCACGGTCACCGCTGTCCTCTCGGAAGAGATGCGCGAACACCTCCTCGAATCGGTTCCGCTCCGCTCCCGGGCGAAGGTCGGAGAGCGGATCGAGGTCGTGAACAATTTTTACGCCGAACAGGTCGATCCGCAGCGCGGCACGCCCGCCAAGGCCTACGACATCCTCTATGCGGGCAACCACGGCCCGGGGCAGAATCTCGCCTTCTTCATCGAGGCCGTGTCACGCTGCCGCTCGCACCCTTCCCCCCGGATCGTGTTCTACGGCGGCGGCACGGAAAAGGAGGCTCTTCAGACGCTCGCCCGCGAGCGTGGGGCCCCGATCATATTCCGCGATCCAGTCGACCGGCAGACGATTGCCACCGAAATGCAGGCTGCCCGGTACGGTCTCGTGGCGATGCTTCCCGAGCTCCCTCGATTCGCCTTCCCTTCGAAGATCATCGCCTACACCTGCAACGGCACGAAGGCGCTTCTGATGTGCGATCCCGACGGGCACCTCGGCCGCTGGGTCGTCGCCGAGCAGCTCGGTGACGTTCTCGATGTCACCGACGCCGACCGGGCGGCGACGGGAATCGAAGCCCTCCTGGCCGCGACCGACGACACCGATCCCCGCGATACCGCCAGCCGCGCCGCCACGCTCTTCGGCAAGGAGGTGTTCCTGGGACGGATCGAGGCGATCCTCGCCCGGCTGTTTGCCTGAGACGCAAGCTGTCCGCCGTCACGCCGTCATTCGCCGGCGAACAGTTCCTCGCCGGCGTGCGTTTCGAGAAACTCATGGCGCACCGTCCGCTCGATTGCTGTGCCGAGCGTGACGGGGGGCACGAAACCGGTCGCCGGCGCGGCCGAGGTGAACGATGTCTCGGCGCAGAACTTGCGCACCCGGACGCGGCTGATCGGAAACGTCCGCCCCGACACCCGCGCCACGGCATCAAAGGCCGTGCCGATCGCCATCCCTACTGAAAACGGGATGCGGAGCCCGACGCTGGGCGCTTTCCCCATCAGCCCCCGCACTCGGCAGACGAGCTCGTTCATCGAGAGATCGGGCTCGTCGACATAGTTGCACAGATGGAGGCCAACCGGGAGGGAGAGGCAGTGGTCGAAGAAGGCGACGACGTTTCCGACATAGGCCATCGATTTGTGGTTGCGGCCGGTGCCGATCATCGCGAACCGGCCGGTGGCGATCTGGCGGAGGAGGTTGTAGACGTTGCCGCGGTTGTTCTCACCGAAAACGACGGTGGGGCGGGCGATGACGAGCGTCCGCCGGCCCGGTGCCTCGGCGTGCCAGCGGCGCAATTCCCCCTCGGCGCCCCACTTCGTCCGGCCATACTCGTTAAACGGCGCGATCGCCCCGTCCTCACCGGTGTGCGCTGGCGCCATGCCGTATACCGCCACGCTGCTGGTGAACAGGATCGTGTCGATGTTCCGCGCCGCGGCGGCCCGGCAGACATTCGCCGTCCCGGCTACGTTGACATCGTGATAGAGCGACAGCGGCCGAACGTCGTCGCGGTGCTCGGCGGCGAGATGGATGATCGGCGCGCCGGCGACAAGTCCGTCGGCCAGGGCGTCGGCGTCGCGGATGTCGCGGATCACCGAGTTGTGAGGGAATCGGCGGCTGACGACCTTGTCGATGATCGTGAACGCCGGCCCCCCCTCGCGGACGAACCGCTCGCACAGCCGCGTGCCGATGAAGCCGCTGCCGCCGATCACGTTGACGTGACCGTCGCGGGCGGCGGGCGGGGAATCGGATTGGGGCACGGCCGTCATGGGCGACAAGTTCCTTTATGCATCCCGTCGCCAGACGACGCGGTTCACGTAATCGGTGTAGCTGATGATGATCCGCAACACCTTCTCTGACACATTCGGCATCGAATAATCACCGACGAGTCGGAGCGTCCGATGCTCCCCGCGGGCTTGCGTAGCAAGGATCGCCAAACCCTGCCGGACACGGTCGAGCTCGAGCCCCACCATCATCACCGCCGCCTCCTCCATCCCCTCCGGCCGCTCATGGGCCTCGCGGATGTTGAGGGCCGGAAAATTCAGGATCGACGACTCTTCGCTGATCGTGCCGCTGTCGGAGAGAACGGCTCGGGCGACGGTCTGGAGCTTGACGTAGTCGTGAAAGCCGAGCGGCTTGAGGAGACTGACGCGCGGGTCGAAGGCCACCCCGGCGGCGTCGACTCGCTTCCGGGTGCGCGGGTGCGTCGAGACAATCACCGGCAGGCCGTGGTCGACCGCGAGGGCGTTGATGATCGCCACGAGCCGGTGGAAGCTCCGCTCCGACTCGATATTCTCCTCGCGATGAGCGCTGACGACGAAAAACTCCCCCGCCTTGAGGCCGAGCCGGTCGAGGACGTCGGAAGCCTCGATCCGCGGCCGCTCGTGCTCGAGGACCTCGAACATCGGGCTGCCGGTCTTGATGACGAGATCGGGCCGGAGCCCCTCGCGGAGAAGGTATTCGCGGGCGATCGTGCTGTAGCAGAGATTGACGTCGGCGACATGATCGACGATCCGCCGATTGATCTCCTCGGGCACGCGCTGGTCAAAGCAGCGGTTCCCAGCCTCCATGTGGAAGACCGGGATCTTCCGGCGCTTCGCCGGGATCACCGCCAGGCAGCTGTTGGTGTCGCCAAGGACGAGGAGCGCCTCCGGCTTCTCCGCCGCGAGCACGTCGTCGACGGCGCTGATGATCCGCCCGATCGTCTGCGCGGCGCTCCCCGACTGGCCGGGGAGGGGGGTAGCCGTGTCGAGGAAGTGATCCGGCCGCTTCACCCGCAGATCCTCGAAGAAGATCTGGTTGAGCTCGTAGTCGTAGTTTTGCCCGGTGTGGACGAGGACATGCTCACAGTGCTCGTCGAGACGCTCGAGGACCCGCGAGAGCCGAATGATCTCAGGCCTCGTCCCCACCACCGTCATGACCTTCAATCGCTTCATCCGTCGACCTTCATGGCAATGGTGTCGGGGCGATCACGGTCGAACAGTTCATTGGCCCAGAGCATGACGATCAGCTCGTCGTCGCCGATGTTCGTGACGTCGTGAGCCCAGCCCGGGGCCGTCTCGACAATCGAGCCCTCGCCACCGCGGACGGTGAGCTCGTGGCGTTCACCGGTCACGACATGCCGGAAGCCGAATCGGGCAGTTCCCCGGATGACGAGGAACTTCTCCGTCTTCGAGTGGTGGTAATGGCCGCCGCGGGTGATTCCCGGGTGGGCCGTGAAGTAGCTGAATTGCCCAGAATCGAGCGTTCGCAGCATCTCCACGAACTCCCCACGCGGGTCGCCATGCCGGGGCACCTGGTAGGCGAAGCTGTCGGTCGGCAGGAAGCTCAGGTAGGTCGAATGGAGGACTCGGACGAGGCCGCTGCCAACGGGCGGCGTGACGAGCGTCTCCCGGCCGGCATGCACTGCCCGGAGCGTCTCCACGACTTCGCCGACGGTCGTCGCGTAGACCGGGCCCGCCTCGCAAAATCCGCCCCCCTCGTATGGATGCTCGAGGACCTCGAGGAACGCCCCGACGACATCGTCGACGTACAGCAGATGCAACGGCGAAGCAGGATCGTGGATCGTGACGGGGAGGCCGCGGGAGATGTTGTGACAGAACGTGGCCACGGCCGAGTTGTAGTTTGGCCGCGACCATTTCCCGAAGACGTTCGTGAGACGGAAGAGGTGAACGGGAGCGCCGGTCGCTTTCGAATAGGCCTCGAGTGCCTCCTCGGCCCCCCGCTTGCTTTGGCCGTAGGGGTTGTCAAGCGCGGCCTGCGTCGACGAGCTGAAGATCACCGGCTGCTTCCGCCCGGTGGCGGCGAGGATCGCGCACAGCCGCTCGGTCGTGCCGGTGTTGCCGGCGGCGTAGTCGGCCGGATCGGGGGGGCGGTTGACCCCGGCGAGATGAACGACGCAATCGGCCGCTGCGGCCGCCTCCCGGAGCGCTTCCTCGGAGGCTCCGCGCCCGATCGGCAGCACCTCATGGCCGCCGAGTTCGGTGAGCCTGACGCGGAGGTTGCGCCCGAGAAATCCCTCCGCACCGGTGACGAGCACTCGCATGGACGGCCTGCTGGTCACTTTTGGTGGTCACTTGGGGAGGGCGTTGCGGATGATCTCCAGACCGAGGAGCACCTGCTTCACTTCGTCGACGGAGAGCCGCTTCGTGTTGTGGGAGGTGTAGTCCTCGATCTGGGAGATGTCGGTCTCCCCCTCGACGAAGTACTTGTCGTAGTTGAGGTCACGGGCGTCGGCGGGGATCTGGTAATAGCCACCGAGATCGTCGGCCCGGGCCATCTCCTCGCGTGAGACCAGCGACTCATAGAGCTTCTCGCCGTGCCGGGTGCCGATGACACGGATCTCGGATTCGGGGCGGACAAGAGCGACCATCGCCCGGGCGAGAACGTCGATCGTGCAGGCCGGGGCCTTCTGAACGAAGATATCCCCCGGCTTGGCATGCTCGAAGGCATAGAGGACCAGATCGACCGATTCCTCGAGCGACATCAGGAACCGGGTCATGCCAGGATCGGTGAGGGTGATCGGCTTCCCTTCCTGCATCTGCTTCAAAAACAGCGGGATCACCGACCCGCGCGACGCCATCACGTTGCCGTAGCGGGTGGCGGAGAGGACGGTTCGTGAGGCGTCGATGAGCCGCGACTTGGCCACCATCACCTTCTCCATCATCGCCTTGGAGATTCCCATGGCGTTGATTGGGTAGACGGCCTTGTCGGTGGAGAGGACGACGCAGCGTTCGACCCCGTTGGCGATCGATGCCCGGATCACGTTCTCGGCGCCAAGGACGTTCGTGCGGACCGCCTCCATGGGATAGAACTCGCAGGACGGGACCTGCTTGAGGGCGGCGGCGTGGAAGACGTAGTTGACGCCGCGGAGCGACTCTTCCACCGAGACGTAGTCGCGGACGTCGCCGATGTGGAACTTCACCCGGTCGTTCGCCAAACGGATCCGCATGTCCTCCTGCTTTTTCTCGTCGCGGCTGAAGATCCGGATCTCCCGCAGCGGCAGACGCAGCACCCGATCGAGGACGGCATTGCCGAACGACCCGGTGCCGCCGGTGATGAGAAGAACTTTCCCGTCGAACATCACGATCCTCGAGGGTGGGAGACCATCACCGGCGTTTGAAGGGGTCACGATAAGGCGCGGGTGGGAACGATTCAAGAACCGCGATGGGGGGCCGGTGAACTGCCGTTGCCGCCGTGCCGGCCAACATCTGTCGACGGGCGACACGAATCACCCTTCACTCCACCTCGAACACCGCCTCGATCTCGACAGGCACGTTTTCGGGGAGGGCGGCGACGCCGAAGGCGCTGCGGACGCCGATTCCCGCCTCACGCCCCCAGATCTCGGCAAACAGTTCACTGCAACCGTTGAGGACATGCGGTTGCTTCGTGAAGTCGGGCGTGCAATTCACCATCCCCAGCACCTTCACGACCCGCTTGACGCGATCGACGCTTCCCAAGGCGTTTTCGACCGTGGCGAGGATCGCGCAGGCCACCTGCCTGGCAGCCGCCTTGCCGGCATCGGCATCGAGATCGACACCAACCTTGCCGCGGAGGAGCGAGCCATCGGGAAGGAGGGGGAGATGCCCGGAGGTGTAGAGAAGGTTTCCCATTCTCAAGCTCGGCGTATAGGCCCCCACCGGCTTGGGCGCCGGCGGGAGTGGGAGGGCGAGGGCACGAAGGACGTCGGAGGGGGGCATCGTCGATCCCGGGGGACGGGGCGAATGAGGGGGGCAAGCGGCCTCAGCCGCCGTAGGCCTGCGCCGTCGGGGCACGCTCGAGATCGTCCGCGAGGCTGCGGTACGGGGCGATCCCCTGGGTCTGGAGATCGCCATGGTAGGCCTTCACCGCTTCTTCCGCCGACGTCGCGCCATCGGCGACGGCTCGCAGGTGGCGGACGAAGGCGAGCTGATCCTCGGCGGCATTGATCTTCCGGCCGAAGAGCGCGACGCGGGCGCCGTGCTGCTTCGCATCGGCCAGGAGCCCGAAGGCATCGTGGGTCGTCCCAGCGCCACCGCCGAGGATGCCGACGACGAGCGAGCGGTCGTAGGCGGCAAGCTGCTCGGTGACCTCGGGGCCAAGGTAGGGGATCTTGAGGAAGATCGGCCGGCCGGCCCGCGGCACACCGGCAAGCGTCCGGGCGACATGGTCGGCGAGGAAGCGGGCGATGTCGCGGGGGCGCTCGTCGCGCGGACGGTCACCCGTGGGGCGCCCCGGCGTGCGGTCGATGGCGTTGGGATAGAAGACCTCGAGGAAGTGGCGAAAACCGGCCCGCTCCGCCTCGGCCCGGAAGGTGCCGTAGGCCTCGAGCATCCCCCGGTCGAGCGTGGCGTCGTCGTTGAGCGTCAGCGAGAAGAGGCCGAGATCGGCACCACGCCCTCGCGACGAGCCACTGCCGTCGGCATGGCTGCGATCGATCCGGCCGCACTGCGCCTGGGAGATCGAGCACGTTGTGAAGGGGAGGGCAGGCTGGCGCGGATAGTTGCCGCTGCCGGAGGCGAGCCAGATGTCGGTGGTGTCGTTCATCCGCACCGCCGGCGTGACATGGCTGTCGACAAACAGCTCCTCGTCGATGGCGAGGACCTCGCTCGTGCTCCCGCTCATGAGCATGATGTCGACGAGCCCCTGGGCCACGAGCTGCCGGATCGACTCGCGAAACTCCGCGATCGTGCGGAACGGCCCGCGGAACGGATCCCCCCCGCGGCGAACCCCCGGCGCCGCCAGGCCGAAGGCCATATCGGCATCTTTGGCATCGGCGAGGATGAAGTCTTGGCAGGAGGGATCAGCAACGATCCGGGCGAGCTTGAGATCGAGCGACTTTTGCGGGGGGGCGCGGTGCATGGTGGGTGGATCCTGGACGGACTGAACGGACTCCCCGGCACGGTGAGGCCGATCATGGAGAGCCTTTGCAGGGGAAGGAGCCTACCCGATCCCGGCCTGCAAATTTCATGGTCTGGCGGGTATTCTTTCCCCTTTCACAAACTTCGGCACTCCGCCGACGGCGGCCGCCGCCACCACCCCTTCCCACTTCGATCGAGGGCAAGCACGACCATGGCCGAATCGCACTACCGTTTCTCCGTCGGCCCCTGGAACCTCGGCCGCGGTGCTGATCCCTTCGGCCCCCCCGTCCGCCCGGCCGTCCCCTTCGACGATGTCCTCGACGTGGCCGTCGACCTCGGCTTCGAGGGGATCCAGTTCCACGACGACGACGCCGTGCCCGACCTCGAAAGCCTCTCCCCGGCGAAGATCGTCGAGCAGGCCGAGGCGATGAAGCGGAAGCTCGCCGACAGGAACCTCGTCGCCGAGTTCGTCGCCCCCCGTCTCTGGGAGCATCAAAACGGCATCGACGGCGGCTACACGAGCAACGACCCTGCCTGCCGGACGTGGGCGATCGAACGGTCGAAACGGGCTGTGGACGTTGCCAAGGCGCTCGGCACCGACTTAATAGTCCTCTGGCCGGCGCGCGAGGGGACCGGCGTCCGCGAGAGCAAGTGCCCGATCGAGGCCTCGCGGCGGATGATCGAGGCCTGCAACGCCATCCTTGATGCCGATCCGAAGGTCCGGATCGCCATCGAGCCGAAGCCGAACGAGCCGGTCGACACCGCCTTTATCCCCACCATCGGCCATGCCCTCGCCCTCGGCTCGCGCTGTGCCGATCCGGCCCGCGTCGGCGTCCTCATTGAGAGCGCACACGCCATCCTCGCCGGCCTCGATCCCTCCGACGAGATGGGCTTCGCGCTCGCCGCCGGGAAGCTGTGGAGCGTTCATCTCAATGACCAAAACGGCCTCAAGTACGACCAGGACAAGGTCTTTGGGGCCGCAAATCTGCGCGGCGCCTTCGACCAGGTCCGCGTCCTTGAATCGGTCGACTACGCCGCCACCGGCTGCTTCATCGGCTTCGACGTCAAGGCGCAGCGAACGCAGAAGGCGGAGTCGGCCACGGCCCATCTGGCCACGAGCCAGGCGGTGTTCCTCAAGCTCGTCGAGAAGGTCCGTACCTTTCCGGTCAATACCGCCGAATCGATGGTCGCCGCCCGCGACTACGAAGCCCTTGAGCGGCTCGTCCTCGAGCATCTCCTCGGCTGACACGCTTCGTCCCGCGACGGTAAACTCACGGGCGACCGGCCCGTCCGGGTCGGTCGTGCGGGGGTCTTTTGAAGTCGTGACGTCGTGAAGCGGCGTAGGAGTAACGTGGTGAGTCACTTTTTTCTCCTTGCCGCGCTCGTTGGCCCTCTCTGGCTCGTGCCAGCGGGCGGCCGGCTGGCCCGGGCGGAGGAGCCGGCTGGTGCGGCCGGCGCTCCTGATTTCGCCACCGTCGTCGCTCCGCTTCTCGCCCGCCGCTGTGGCGCCTGCCACGGGCCGGTCACGTCCGAGAGCGGCTGGCGGATCGATCAGCGCGAGCGGGCGTTTGCCGGCGGCGACACCGGGCTTCC
>SIAG01000065.1 GCA_009691925.1 Planctomycetaceae bacterium | reverse complement strand
GGCGCCCTCGGCGTCGCCCATCGCCACGCCGCCGGCGATATCGGGGAGCGGCTGCTCAACCCCTTCAAGCAGCGCGAGGTGCTCCAGGTGCAGTCCCGCGGTGAGTATCTCTATGCCGCCTGCGGCGCCGACGGGCTGCGTGTCTACGACACCGCCTTCATCGACAACAAGGGCTTCTCGCAGCGGATCACGTCGGCGCCGGTTTCCCCGCTCGGGCAGCAGTTCTACGTCAAGACAACCTACGCCACCGGCGTGGCCGCCCCGACGACGCTCGCCCCCGATCCGACGCGGAAGCACGATCCCGCCAACCACGAGGGGAGCGTTCACCAGATGTACGCCTACCTTTATGTCACCGATCTCGAGGAGGGGCTCGTCCTCGTCGGGGCGGGGACGCTTCTCGACGGCAATCCGCTCAACAACTTCCTCGAGCGCGCCGTGACCTTCAATCCCGGCGGGATTCTCCGGGGCGCTCGGAGCATCACGATTGCCGGGACGCACGCCTGGATTTGCTGCGATGCCGGTGTTGTCGTCGTCTCGCTCGACAAGCCGAAGTGCCCGGAGGTGGTGGCGGTCATCGCCAGCCCGGATGTCGTCGCGCCGCGCTCGGTGGCGATCCAGTTCCGGCATGCGTTCATCTGCGACGCCGAGGGGCTGAAGACGTTCGACATCAGCGACCCCGCGGCGCCCGTCCCCCTGGCGACGGTGCCGCTGGAGCAGGCCAATTCGGTCTACGTGGCGCGGACCTACGCTTACGTCGCCGGTGGGCCGCAGGGGCTCGTGATCGTCGACGTCACCCGCCCCGGCGAGCCGTTTGTCGATCAGTGTTTCGATGCCGGGGGGCTGATCAACGATGCCCGCGACGTGAAGCTCGGGATCACGTATGTCAGCGAGTTCGCCTATGTCGCCGACGGGGTCAACGGACTGCGCGTCGTGCAGCTGACCTCCCCTGAAACTCCGGGGAACGTCGGCTTCAGCCCCCGTCCCACGCCGCAGTTGGTCGCCACCTGGCCGATGTCCGGGAAGGGGGTGGCGCTGTCGATCTCCGAGGGGCTCGACCGCGATCGGGCCGTCGACGAATCGGGCAACCAGATCTCCGTCTTCGGCCGGATCGGTGCCCGGCCGTTCAACCGTGCCGAGCAGGAGCGGATGTACAAGCGCGACGGGAAGGTGTGGAAGGTGAGCGACGACCCGTTCGACGCCGAGCTCTACCGGATCAAGCCCTGATGAGGGGCTGGCTCAAGCCAGGGTTCAAGCGATGGTTCCGAGTTCGCTGTCGAGTTTCCCAGCCGGTTCCCCCGGCGAGCGCCAGCTCACCGCGGCGACGTCGGCGCCGGGAGGATGAAGGCAGCGCGGACGGCGCGGATGTCGGGGGTAGCCGTCGGCGCCGGGCGATGGCTGCCAGGGGACATGCCGGCGGGGTCGAGGCCGAGGATCGCTGCGATCCGATCGCACGCGGCGCGGCGCTCGTCGGCGCCCCAGGCGGGGCTCGTGGCGAGAGCGGGGAGGAGGGCCGCGGCCACAACCCGCGCCCCGTCGACGTCGTCGGCCGTCGCGCCGGCCGCCGCGAGCGCCTCGATGGCGGCCCGATCCCCCGCCTCGTCGCCGCGGGCGCGGCCGGGGGCGAGCCTGGCGATCGCGGCATCGATCCCCGTCAGCGGGCCTACGGCGGCGACGACCACAGCCCTGGGCGTGCCGAAGGGGACGGCGTCAAACTCCGCCAGGAGGGGCGCGAGGAGGTCGTCGACCGCAGGCTTTTCCGGGGTCGATCGGAGGGCGGCGCCGGCCAGCCCCAACGGCCAGGCTGGCAGCGTCGGCCGCCCCGGCACGTGGCGCCGGTATCCCAGCGCAGGCCGTTGGCTCGGGAGGACCAGCTCATGGTGGCAGGCGCGGCAGTCGTGGAGGGAGAGCTCCGGCCAGGAGACCTGGGGCGTCTCCCCCTCGGCCACCGCGGCGAGATCGGCGGCGAGGCGCACCGATTGCCGGAGGACGCCGAGCCCCTCGATGAGCGAGCGGTCGATCGGGCCGGCCGCCTCGGTGCGGTAGCCGGCCGCCGCCGCTTCGGCGCGGATGGTCTCCGGCTTGGCCTCGATCCGCCGCCAGTGGGGCCCCAGCGCTGTCGAGAACGACTCCACCTCAAAGGGACGAAGGGGGGGATGCCCGGCGGCGTACATTCCGTGCGTCACCAGCCGCCCGGAGCCGATGTCACCGACATGGCAGGCGGCACAGTTGGCCGCCTTCACGGCGGGGCTGCGCAGATCGTGCATGCCGAAGGCCGATTTCTCCTCCGTGGGGAGGAAGCGCCATTCCTTCGCGGCATGGGGCTCGAGGTACGCCGACGCTGCGCCGTGGCAGGTCTCGCAGCTGATCCCGGCATGGAGGAGGGGCGTCTCTGCCGTGACCGCCGGCTCCGCAGGGGCATGCGAATGGCAGGCGATGCAGGCGCGCGTCCGCCGCGCTTCGATCCCGAGGACGCGCTCGATCGCCGCCGTCCGCTCGTTCGTCGGGGCGAGGGCGAGATGGGCCCGGCTGTGGGCATCCTCGCGCCAGTGGAGTGTCGTCGCCGGTCCCGTCCACTCCCCCTGCTCGGAGCGGTGGCAGCGGACGCACGTCACGGTCCCCTTGAAGGTCGCCGTGGTCGTCGCAGTGGTCGCGCCGGTGATGGAAGCGGCTGTCGTTGCCGGTGGCGGCGGGAGATCGTCGGCCCGGCCGACGCCCCCCGGCAAAGACCCGGCCACGGGAGCGGCGAGCAGGAGCACGAGGGCGACCAGCGCCCCGGAGCGGGGAAGCGCAGGGGGGAGTTGGTGGAAACGATGGCCCATCGATCGAAGTCCTCCGGCCCGTTTGGGGGGAATCGTCATGGTAAGGTCGCGCGGAGGCGTTTGAAATCAGACCGGCGCAGCGTCGGCGGGGTCTCCTGCCGCGGCAGGTAGCGGAGCGATTCTCGCAAGCCCGCCAGCTCCCGGTCGACGTCGTGGCTGTCGGCGTTGCCCAGCTGGGCCGGCCCGCCGTCGAGGATCGCCTCGAGGGCGAGGACGCTCTGCACGGCCGCCTCCCACGAGCCGATTCCCGGGCCCCCCTCGGCGACGAGGGCCTCAATCTTCGTGGCGACGTCGTCGAGGTCGACCTCGTCGCGGGCTTCAATTTGCTCGGCGCGCCGTGCGGCGGCCGCCGCCAGGGCCCGGGCCTCGAGGCGGACCCGGCCACGCCGCGTCTGGTCGGCCGGTCCCCAGTGGCGCTCGAGGAGCCGCCGCAGGTCGGTGAGGCCACGATCGACATCCCCGTCGGCCGAGCTACCCGTGAGGAGCGCTCCTCCCGCCTGCGACCACGGCTGCCAGGCGGGCGTGCCGACGGCCGACCAGCCGGGCCGCAGGGCGTCGACGGCCGGCGGGGCGACGCCGGCGATCGAGCGGTGGCAGCCCTGGCAGTCAAACTCGGCAAACTCCGGCCAACGCCCGCCGGGGAGGGCGCTCGTGGCCCGGGCCGGCTGGTCGCTGACGCGGGCCGCGAGGAGGCGGGCCGGCTGGTCGCTGACGCGGGCCGCGAGGAGGCGGGCCGTGGCGGCGAGGGTCGCGGCCTGTCCGACCGCCCACGACCGGGCCTGGAAATCGGTGCCGACCTCGGCGCGCCCGGCCGGGCTCCAGTGGCGCGGGGCGCGCTTCTGGTAGGCGGCAAACTCGAACACGAGCCGCGGATGCCCGGCGGCGATGAGAGCATGGTCGACGTCGTGCTCCGCATCGCCGACATGGCAGCGCGTGCAATTGTTTACCCGGTCGAGCGGCGTGGAGAGATCGCGGTAGCCCAGCGCGGCGCGCTCCTCCCGCCCCATCCCCTTCCAGGCGTCGAGGGTGTGCTCCGAGCCCCACGCTGTCGGATCGCCGTGACAGGAGGCGCAGCCGACGCCGTCGGCGACAAGGTCGTCAGGGAGCGGTGTCGGCGAGAGATCGGCCATCGAATGGCAGACGAGACAGCGCCGCGCTTGATGGGCCGGGCCGATCCCCAGCAGCTCCGCCATCCGCCGCGAGCGCCCCGAGTGAAGCACTTCTGACGCGCGGGCGTGGGGATCGCGCTCCATCCACAGTGTGGCGGCGAAGGTCGAGACGGCGTGGTTGGTGCCCTTGGGGCCGCCGTGACAGCTCGAGGCACTGCACGAGGCGACGCCGAGGCGCGAGGGCATCGCCCCTCCCGGCATCGACTCGTCGGCCGGGCCGGCAGGACAGACCTCGCCTTCCCCCCGGCTCTCCAGCGGGCAGGGCGGCTCGAGAGGGCATGGGGGATCAGGTGTGGCCGTCCGGGCGAGCTCCATCCCGCCAGCGAAGAGCACGAAGCCCATCGCCGCCACCACCATCCCCCAGCCGGTCCGCTCCTGTCGACGCATGGGCTCGTCCCCTCGGGGAACATTGTCGGCCGGATTGGGACGGGGGCTGGAGGAGCCGCCGGTGGCGGGGTGCAACTTCCGCCGCTTCGCCCACTTCCACGAGCGCGGTTGGTCGCAACCTGGGGAAAGACCGTCGCATCCCCCTCCCGGTCCCTCTTTGGAGGGTATGGGCAAGTGGGGTACCATGACGGCCCCCGGGAAGCAATGCGGAGCGCGACAGCGCTGCGGCTGGTGGGTCGATCGTCGGCCCAGGATCGTGTGGAGACTTCGCGTGCGCATCGGTGGCAAGACGTGGCATCGGGACCTCCCGTGGATTGTCGCCATGGTCCTGCTCGGGGTCGTGGCGGCCGGCTTCTATCTCGCCGAGTATCTCGCCGCCGGCCGGCTCCCCGGGGGGAGCAGCCGGACGGGCTTCATGTGCGGGGTGATTGCCGGCGGGATCGTCGTCTTCGAACTCCTCCTCTGGCCGCGGCGGCGGGTGCGGTCGTGGCGGCTCGGCTCGGCGCAGGCCTGGCTGCGGGCCCATGTCTGGCTCGGCCTCCTCGCCCTCCCGCTGGCCCTCATGCACGCCCGGCTGCTGTTCATCGGGGGCTGGCTCAATTGGGCGCTGACAGCGCTGTTCCTCGCCGTTATCGTCAGTGGGATATGGGGGCTGGCGGTGCAGCAGTGGATCCCCGGCTGGATGCTTGAGCAGGTGCCGGCCGAGACGATCTACGAGCAGATCGATCATGTCGCTGCCCAGCATTGCCGTGAGGCCGAGCGGCTCGTGCGGGGAATGTGTGTCGCCGATCCGGCGGAGCACGGCGGGGAGCACGGCGGCGACGATGCCGCGGCCGACCGCGGCGATCATGCCGTCATCACCGGCCTCCGTTCGATGACCGGGATCCAGGGGAAGGTGCTCCAGGTTGTTCAGATCCATGCGATCATTCCCGGCACGGCGGCGGTCCGGCGGATGTTCTTCGACGAGGTCAAGCCCTACCTTCTCGGTGGCCGCCGGTCGGGCTCGAGCCTCGCCTCGCGGGCAACGTCGGTGCGCCTCTTTGCCGCCCTCCGTGACTCGAGCCCGACCGAGGCGGCGGTCGTCATCGACCATCTCGAACGAACCTGCGACATCCGCCGCCAGTTCGACCTTCAGGCCCGGCTTCACGGCTGGCTCCACGGCTGGCTCCTCGTTCACGTTCCCCTTTCGGTGGCGCTGGGGGTGCTCCTCGCGGTCCACGTTCCTGTCGCGCTGTGGTACTGGTGACGCATGGCTGGCCCCGATTTTTCCCCCTCGACCGCCCCGGAGACCTCCCGCGGGCATGCCTCCCGGATCGACCGGTCGTACTACACGCGCACCGCGCCGCTCCTCCGGGGGCGACGGTGGCTGATGTTCCTCGCCTTCGTCGCCGCGCTCGGCTGGTCGGCATGGGCCCTCACCGACAAGTCGCGCCAACTCGCTCCGGGGGCCGTCGTGGCGGCGCATGCCACCTGGGAGAACGACTGCCAGGCCTGTCATGTGCCCCTCTCACCGATCCGCGAGGGGGGCTGGCAGGAGCAGGTCATCGCCGGGAGCGCGACGCATTCGGCGAAGTGCGAGAAGTGCCACGCGCTGGCCTCCCATAGCCTGCGGCAGGTGCCGGCGGAGGTCGGTTCCTGCTCTTCCTGCCATGACGATCACCGCGGCCGTGAGGCCGACATCCGCCGGGTCGCCGACACGACCTGCACTACCTGCCATGGCGACATCTCCGCCCACTCCATTGCTGCCGCGGGGGAGCCGACGCCCGTCCTCCCCTCCGTCACGCGCTTCGATGCCGACCATCATCCGCCGTTTCAGTCGCTGGCTACCGACCCGGGGCGGGTGAAGTTCTCCCACGGCCGGCACCTGCGCGCCGGGCTGACGCTCAGCGCCGGCGGCGGCGCTGACAAGGTGGCCTGGACCTATGACCGCCTCCCTGCCGCCGACCGGGCCCGCTACCTTCCCGCCGGCGTCTCGGAGACCGATCTGGTTCAGCTGGACTGCGCCGCCTGCCACCAATTCGCCCCCGATCTCCCGCTCGACGTTTCTCTGCGGGATCTTCGCCCCGTCAGCGCGCTCCTTGCCGGCCGGGCTCCCGGCGCGATCGCTTTGCCGGTGGAGTTTGAGCGCCACTGCAGCGCCTGCCACCAGCTCCCCGCCGACGCCAGCGCCACCGCTACCGCGGCCACCCTCGCGGCCGCCGGGACGGCCGCGGACACAAGCGCCGACGCCAGCGCCACCGCTACCGCGGCCACCCTCGCGGCCGCCGGGACGGCCGCAGCTCTCAGCGCGGGCGCACCCTCCCAGCTCCCCCACGGCCTCGATGCCGGCACGATCCGCCGCTACCTCGAGACCCGCGCCGTCGCGGCGCTGCATGCTCCCCCCGAGGGCGCCATTCCAGAGGAGCGCCGCCCCCTGCCGGTGGCACACGTCCCCGAGCCCCCGCGCGACGCGGCGAGCCTCGACGAAATCCGCGCGGGAGTCGACGCGCGTCGGTTGTTGGTCCGCGGGGTGTGTGAGAAATGCCATCAGGTCGACCCGGTCACCCTCGCCGCCGAGGGGAGCCTCGTCGCGGCCCTCGCCGGCGACCGCGCTCCCCAGGAGGGATGGTTTGGGGTTGGGCCGAGCGGGATCAAGGTGCTGTGGCTGGAGAAGGCCCGTTTCGATCACTCCGCCCACCGATCGTGGTCGTGCCGCGAGTGCCATGCCGGCGCCTATCCGCCCGCGCTGCCGCCGGCGGATATCCTCGCCTCCTCTCCGCTCGATCACGGCCAGGTGCTGATCGCCGGGAAGGAATCGTGCCTCGGGTGCCATGCCCCGCGCCAGCGCGACGCTGCCTCGGGGCGCGAGTTTGGCGGCGCCCGCTTCGATTGCGTGGAGTGCCATGGCTACCACGGCCACGGGCATCTCTCCCCGCTCCCCGTGGCGCCTTGAGAGCCCTCGACGTGACGCGCCTCCTTACCGCCGTCGTGGTGTTCGCCCTCGTCGCCGGTGTCACGTTTCTCATCCTCCGGCCGCGCGACACGCGGGTCGCGCCGGTCGGCCCCTACGCGCCGCTCGTCACCACCCCCGCGGCCGTGCCGGCGCTGCGGGCGGCGCTTGGAACCTCCGCCTGCACCTCGTCGGGGTGCCATGCCGGCACGCCCGGGGAGGGGGAGCCGTGGCGGAGCGCCTACTCGGTGTGGGCCCTCCACGATCCCCACTCCCGCGCCGAGCGTGTCCTTCATGGGGCGCTTGCGGCGCAGATCGTCGCCGGGATCGCGGCCGTTGATCCGCCGCTGCCGATCGTGCCGGCCGCCGAGAACCGCGCCTGCACCGGCTGCCATGCGCCGCTCGCCGCGCCTCCCGCCGGTGGGGTCGAGGGGGCGATTGCCGGCGCCGACCCGCGCGCCGCCGAGGGGGTCAGCTGCGAGGCCTGCCACGGTCCGGCCGGCGATTGGCTCGTCGCCCACACGCTCCCCGGCCGGCGGCAGTCGATCGAGCGCGAGGGGATGCTCGACCTCGGCGATCCGTCTGTCGCCGCCGCGCGCTGTGGTGAGTGTCATGTCGGTAGCCCGCCGACCGACGATGGCCGGCCCCGTCAGGTGACCCACGCGCTGATCGCCGCCGGGCATCCGCGCCTGGCCTTCGATCTGCGCGCCTTCCGCGCCGGATTGCCCTCCCACTGGCGCGATCCGGCGGCATTCGCCGACCGGGCCGCGGCGGAAGGGGGGCGGCGTGCCGACCCGATCGAGGAGTGGTCGCTCGGTCGGCTTGCCGTGCTGCGGGCCTATCTCGTTCAGGCCGAGCGGCAGTCGGTTCCTGCCGGCCCGCCCGCCGACGGCTCGGCGCCAGCGTGGCCCGAGTTTACCGCCTTCGACTGCTACGGCTGCCATCGCCCCGCCCTCGTCGCCGGCGCCCTCTCCGCCCCGTCTCCCGGCATCCAGCCCATCCAGCCCATCCAGCCCCCCGGCATCCCGCGCCCCGATCCGCTCGTCTGGGCATTGCTGGAAAGCTTTGTCCCTGCGGAGGCGCACGCGGCCGTGGAGGGGGCCCGCGACGCGCTCGCCGCGCGGTGGTCGGATCCCCCCGCCCTCGACACCTTTCAGGGAGCGCTTTCGGCCATCGACCGCGGCATGCCTTGCGCCGCCGATCGGCTCCGCGCGCTGCCGCCGGGCGAGCAGGCGGCGGCGATCGCTGCCGCGGCCGATCTCCGGGCGTGGGGGGAGGCGGCGGTGGCGTTTTCAGCCTTCGAAGCGGTCGCGGCCCAGGCTGGTGCCGGTGACAGAGTCGCCGCCGAGCTTGCCGTGCTCAAGGACTTGCTCGCCTTCCCGATCGGGGAGGGGCCCGATGGCCCGATCCGCCACGACTCCCCCCACCCCTACGATCCCGCGGCCGCCGCGGCCGCCGTGGAGCGGATCGTCGCGGGGATCCAGGCCGGAGCTTCCCCACCCTGATCGACGAGCCCGTCGGCAGCGGCCGGCGCGGCGTCAGCCGCGGGGGGACGTTTCGGCGCGGCGGGCCTCGACGATCGCCAGAAGCTCCTTGCCGCTCATCCGGAAGGCGGCATTGTGGGGGCAGGCGTAGACGCAGCTCGGGTCGTCCCCCGGGCCAACGAGATCGCGGCATAGGTCGCAGGTTGTCGCCACGCGCCGGCCGCCGTCGGCGCGGTGGCCGACCTCGTGCATCGAGATGTTGCCGTAGGGGCAATTCGTCGAGCAGAGCCCGCAGCCGATGCAGTGATCCTCGATGACGATCTCGACGGCACCGGGGTGGTTCTCGCGGGCGCGGCGGTGGATGGCATCGACGGGGCAGCCGACGAGGCAGTAGGGATCGAGGCAGGAGCGGCAGGAGCTGGCGACGAGATAGTTCTCGAACCGCAGCCCCTCGCGGATCAGCCGCGTGACGCCGTCGTGGGTGTCGGAGCAGGCCCGCGTGCATTCGTCGCAGCGCGTGCAGCTCTCGAGATCGAGCACGAGGAGCTTCTGAGCGCTGTAGAGCCCGTTCTCGAGGAACGTCCCCAGCCCGTTGTCGAGCGCCGTTGTGCGTTCCCGGTCACGGGCAAGATTCCGCCGCGCCTCGGCCAGCATCGACTCGCGCACCTTGGGAAAGCGCTCGAGGATCTCCCGGAAGTCGTCGGCCTGGACGCGGATCAGCTCGACGTCGTCGAGCGCGGTGCAGGTGGCGCTGCGCCGGGCGCGCGTTGCCCCGGTGGCGGCGAGCTCGTCATCGATCTCCCCCATCGCCCCGAGGAGGCCGATCTCGCCGAACGTCCGGCCGTTGCCGAGGTAATCGACGACCCGCTCCTGGTCGCCGACCCGCTGGCTGACCTTCACGAAGCCGAGGCGGACCTTGAAAAAATCGGTCGCCGGATCTCCCTGACGGAAGATCGGCTGCCCCTTGTCGACCCGGAGGAGCTCGGCCCGGTCGCGGAGGAACTCGGCGCACTGGTCGCGGTCCTCAGCCGTCAGGCCGGCAAACATCGTCAGCTGCCGCAGCTCCCGGGCCATCGAGCGGCTCCGGTAGGCCCGGTCGAGGACGCGGCGCGAGGCGCCGGTGCGCTGGAGGACATGGAGGACGTTGCGGTTGATCTCGAGAAGCTCGGTCGGCTCGAGGGCCACCACCGTCGCCGAGCGGGGATAGTGGCTCAGGCACGACATCTCCCCGAAGAGAATGTCGTCGGGGGTCATTTCGTCGACCCACCGGCCGTCACGCAGCTCGAGCGTCCGCCCACCTTCGATCGAGAGCCGCTCGCGGCGCTCGATCGCGGCGGGGGGATCGCGGCGCGTCAGCGATCCCTGCACCCAGGCGGTGGCGCTGCGGACGAGCGCCTGCAGCCCGGAGCCGTGCCCGGCATCGCCCCCCCGGCCTCCCACCGACACCCCCACCCGTCCGGTCACGATCACGAACGCCGTTGAGGCATATTCCCCCTCCCGGCAGATGACATCGCCCGGATGGTAGATCCGCCGCTCGACGGAGTCGGAGTTCCACTCGAGAAACTTCGGCGGCACGCCGGCGAACAGGGGGATCCCCTCAAGCTGCGCCGCCGACACCCGCGCTTCGGTGCCTTCGGTATGGTCCGATTCCTTGACTTGCTCGCGGAACATCAGCGCGCCGGTCGGGCAGCTGATCATGCATTCCCCGCAGGCGACGCAACTCGACGACCCCATCGGATCGTCGAGGTCGAAGCCGATCCGGGTTGTGTAGCCCTTGCCGGTGCGCCCGATGACCATGTTCTCCTTGACGTCGGTGCAGGCGCGGACGCACCGGTCGCAGAGGATGCACTGGTCGTGGTCGACGGCGATCCGCGGTGACGAGGGATCCTTCCCGCGCGGGGTCTCACGCAGCGGGATCCCGACCGTGCCGATCAGCGGCCAGCGCGCCACAATCGCCGCCGGATCGGCCTCGGGCGTGGCGGCGAGCTCGAGGGCCCGCCCCTCCTCAGCCAGTCGGTCGAGCCGCCGGGAGAGCCGGCCGAGCTCGTTGGAGGGGAGTGTCGTCTCCCAGTCGGCCGGGAGGCTGTCGGCGACGAGCATGTCGACGAGCGTCCGCACCTGGTCGTCGATCCGCCGCCGCGCGGCGAGGTCGGGGGAGGCGATCGTCTGTACCTCCATCGTCTCCTCGACGCGGTGCTGGCAGGCGGGGAGGAGCTTGCGCTCGCGCTGCATCGCGCCGCGCTTCACCTTCGCGATTTCCACGCAGCACACCCGGCAGACGCCGACGGGGTGGAGGTGCTCCTGATGGCAGAGGACCGGGATCGGATTGCCCCCGGGAGCGCCTTCGTAGCGCTTCGTGGCAGCGTCGAGGATCGTCGTCGCCCGCGGGATCGGTCGCCCTTCGCTGTCGCGCAGAATCTTCCCCTGCGCATCAGTGAGGGGCACGGCCTTGGCGACGGTCACCTCGCAGCCGTCGATGCGGATCGTGATCTGCCGCTCGAAGTCGGCCGACGTCACCTTCTCCATGCGGACGAGCTGGCCGTTGAAGTCGCGGGCAAACAGCCCGTCCTCCTCGATCGGGATCGGGAGGTGGTGGGCGTCGTGGTCGGCCGTCGGCACGGGTCCGCTCATCGGTCGTTTCTCCGCAGGTGGCGCTCGACATCGGCGGGGAAGAACTGAAGCGCCGTCTGGAGCGGCTTCGCCGCCACCATCCCCAGGCCGCAGATCGACGTCATCTCCAGCGCCCGTGTCAGATCGTCGACGAGCCGCCGCTGGAGCGCGAGGCCGGCCGCGTCGTGGCGCCGGGCGACGAGATCCTCGGCGACATGGACGATCTTCTCCGAGCCGAGCCGGCAGGGAACGCACTTCCCGCACGATTCGTCGCGGAAAAACTGCGAACAATTGAGCCCTTCGGCGAGCATGTCGCGCTCATTGTTGTAGACGACCAGCCCCGCTCCGATCGCCAGCCCGAGATCGCGAAATCGCTGCAGATCGAGATTTAAGTCGAGGATGTCGAGCTCGGTCCCCCCGCCTGCCGTCACCCGCGCGACGAGGTCGGCCGGGGCCCGCTTCTCCCACCCCCGCGGCAGCGCCGACACCGGCAGCCGCGCCGGGAGGAATCCCGCCGACGGCCCCGACGCGGCAAAAGCCTTGAGCGTGCCGACGACCCCGCCGCCAAAAGTATCAAGGAGCTCGCGGAGCGTGATCCCGTTGGGGACCTCGTACACCCCGGGGCGGACGACATCCCCCGAGAGCGAGAATAGCCGCCGCCCCTTGCAGCCGCCGCTCCCTCCGTCGGCATACCACTGGCCGCCGTGGATCATGATCGCCGGTGCCCAGGCGAACGTCTCGACGTTGCTGACGAGCGTGGGGCGGTCGTAGAGGCCGTTGGTCTCGAGTTGCGGCGGCTTGTTCCGTGGCTGGGCACGCCGATCCTCCATCGCCTCGATCAGCGCGCTCTGCTCCCCGCAGATGTAGCCCCCCGGGCTCGTGAACACCTCAATCTCGACATCGCGAGCCCCGCCGCCGACTTTCGCCCCGCACACCCCCAGCCCCCGGGCGCGCTCGATCTCGCGCTTCATGATCGCGATCTGCTCGCCATACTCATGGCGGATGTAGATCCAACCGCGCCGGGCGCCGGTCACGAGGGCGGCGAGGATCACCCCCTCGAGGACGAGGTGGGGATGGCGCGTGAACAGTTCGCGGTCCTTAAAGGTTCCCGGCTCGCTCTCGTCGCCGTTGCAGACGACATACTTCTCCTCCCCGGCCGCCCGCCAGACGTCGTTCCACTTCTGCTGTGCCGGCACCCCCGCGCCCCCCATCCCGCGCAGGTCGGCCACCTTCAGCTGCTCGATCACCCCTTCGCGCGTGCCGCCGGCCACGAAGGCCCGCACCGCCTTGTAGTCTCCCGGGCCGTCGTAGGGATCGATCCGCCACGGCTTGTTTGTGATCGTCACCCCGTCGGTGTCGGGTGGAAATCCCCTCCCGGCGAGGATCTCGCCGACGGCCCCGTCGATCCCCGCCTGATCGCGGGCCACGAGGAGGGCGTCGTTGACCGTCACGGCCACCGGTCGATCGCAGCGCCCCAGGCACGACGCAGAGCCGACGGCGACCCGACCAGCCGCGATCTCGCTCGCCCAGCGGCGTTCCAGTGCCCCCTTCAAGCCCGCGCTTCCCTGCTGATGGCAAGCCATGTCGTGGCAGACGCGCACCTCCACGCTCGGCGGGGGCTCGAGCCGGAAGTGGGGAAAGAAGCTCGCCACCTCTTGGAGCCGGTAGAGCGGCGTGCCGGTCCGCTGCGACAGGCGCCGCAGCTCCTCTCCGGGCAGGTAGCGGTGGTGATGCTGGATCCGGTGGAGTTCCTGGACGATCATC
>SIAG01000064.1 GCA_009691925.1 Planctomycetaceae bacterium | reverse complement strand
CTCGTCATGAAGCCGGGGGGCCAGGAGCCCTGGACGCCCTACCGGATGGCGGCCGCGATGATCGAAGCGGGGATTCCCGCCGAGGCGATCGGGCTCTATCCGGGGGCCACCGACGTCGGGGCTTCGATCCTCGCCTCCTGCAAGCGGAGCATGATCTTCGGGAGTGCCAAGACGGTCGAGCAGTACCGGGGCAATCCCGGCGTGCAGGTCCACGGGCCCGGGTTTTCGAAGATCCTCATCGGCGATGACGTCGTCGACCGCTGGGAGGACCACCTCGACATGATGGTGGAGAGCGTCGCCCTCAACGGCGGCCGTGGCTGCATCAACTGCTCGGCGATCTGGGCCAGCCGGCACACCGAGGCGATCGCCGCAGCCCTGGCCGAGCGGCTCGGGCCGGTCGATGTCCTCCCTCCCGACGATCCCAATGCGAAGCTCGCGGCGTTTACGATCCCCGGCGCCGCCAAGGCGACCTGGGGGCAGATCGAAGGGGGGCTGGCGGCGGATGGGGTGAGCCATCCCACCGAGACGTACGGCCCGCGGCTGGTGGAGGGGGAGCGGTGCGGTTGGCTGCGGCCCGTCGTCGCCCACTGCAGCAGCCCGGAGCCGGTGATCGCGAAGGCCGAGTACATGTTCCCGTTCGTGGCGGTGGTGAAGTGCCCCCAAGGGCAAATCCTCGAGAAGATCGGCCCGACGCTCGTCGGCACCGCGCTGACTGAGGATCCCGCCTTCAAGCGCGCTCTCATCGACTGCACCGAGATCGATCGCCTCAACTTCGGGCCCGTGCCGACGACAAAGCTCGACTGGCTCCAGCCCCACGAGGGGAACATCATCGACTTCCTGTACCGCTCGCGGGCCCTCCAGATGCTGGCGGGTGCCGGTGTTGCCTGATCCCTCCGCAGGCCAACCGCACCATGATCCCCATCCCACAGCCGTTCGAGTTCCGTGCCGCCACGCGGCTGGTCGTCGGCCCCGGAGCGGTCGCCCGGCTGGGTGGCCTGGCCCGTGAGCTCGGCGGCAACCGGGCGCTGGTCGTCAGCGATCCGGGGGTGGAGAGAGCGGGGCACACGGGGCTGGGGATCGCGGCGCTTGAGTCGGCAGGGTTCGCCGTCACCACGTTCACCGACGTCGGCGAGAATCCGACCACCGCCCATGTCACCGCCGGTGTCGAGGCGGCCCGCCGGGTCCGCCCCGATGTCATCGTGGCGATCGGCGGCGGCAGCTCGATGGACTGCGCGAAGGGGATCAACTTTGTCCATTCCTGCGGCGGCCGGATGCACGACTACCACGGCCGTGGCAAGGCGACTGGCCCGATGCTCCCGTCGATCGGCGTGCCGACGACGGCGGGCACCGGGAGCGAGACGCAATCCTTCGCGCTCATCAGCGATGCCGAGACCCACGTCAAGATGGCCTGCGGCGACCCCCGGGCGGCCTTCCGCGTGGCGATCCTCGACGTCTCGCTCACGCTCACGCAGCCGCCACGCGTCACGGCCCTGACCGGCATCGATGCCCTGTCGCACGCCGTCGAGAGCCATGTCAGCCGCGCCGCCACGCCGGCCTCGCGGCTCTTCTCGCGCGAGGCCTTCCGGCTCCTCGCCGCTGGTCTGCCGCGGGTGTTTGCCGATCCCGGCGATGTGGCGGCCCGTGAGGCGGTGCAGCTGGGCGCGGCGTGGGCCGGGATGGCGATCGAGAACTCGATGCTCGGTGCCGCCCATGCCCTTGCCAACCCGCTCACGGCGGTCCACGACGTCGTCCACGGGCAGGCGGTGGCGATGATGCTCCCGCATGTCGTCCGCTTCAATGCCGCCGGCGACGATTCCCCCTACGCCGAGCTCGTCGCCGCGCTCCCCAACGGGACGATGACCGCTGGGCATCGGGCGGGGGAACGGCTCGCCGCCTGGCTGGAGGGAGTCGTGGCGGCCGGGGGACTCGCCCCATCGCTGACTGCGGCCGGGATCGCGGCGCCCGATCTCGGGTTTCTCGCCGCCGCCGCCGCGAGCCAGTGGACGGCGGGATTCAACCCGCGCCTAGTCTCCGTCGACGATCTGGCGAAGCTCTACAAGGAGGCCCGATGAGAGTCTCGAGTCGCACCGTCCCTCGATCACTCTTGTGGAGCGTGATCGTGCTGGTGGCGATGGTCGCCGGGGGGCACGCGGCGGTCGGCGCCGAGCCCGGCGACGAGGCGGCGGCCGAAGCCTGGCCGATGTTTCGCGGCGGCGTCGCCGGCTCGGGGCGTTCCGCGGCCCGGATCACCCTGCCGCTGTCGGAACGCTGGCACCGGCAACTCGAGAAGACCGCCTTTGAGGCGACGCCGGTCGTTTCCGGCGGGAGGATCTTCGTCGGTGACCTCGACGGCACCTTCCACTGCCTCGATCTCGTCGATGGGAAGACGGTCTGGTCGTTCAAGACCGACGTCGGTTTTCCGTCGGCGGCGGCGGTGTCGACCGACGCGAATGTGCCGCTGGTCGTCGTCGGCGATGGAGCCGGGATGGTGCGGGCCTTCGACGTCGGCAGTGGTGAGGTCCGCTGGACCCACGAGACCGGGGGCGAGGTGTCAGGGGGGCCGACGCTCCTGCCTGGCGACGACGGGCCGCGCGTCCTCATCGGCTCGCAGGATGCGACGCTCGCCTGTCTGGCGCTGGCGGATGGAAAGATCCTCTGGAAGCACACCATCGCCGACCAGATCCGCTGTTCGCCGACGGTGGCTGCCGGGAAGGTGCTCCTGGCCGGCTGCGACGGCAAGCTCCATGTCATCGACGCCGTGACCGGCACCGAGGATGTCGCGGTGGCGATCGACGGCCCCACCGGCACGACCCCCGCCGCCGCCGGCAGCCTGGCGCTGTTCGGGAGCGAGGGGGGGGTGTTTTGGGCGATCGACGTGACGGCCGGGAAGGTTGCCTGGAAGCTCGTGCCCGAGGGGAATGGCCAGGCCTACCGGTCGAGCGCCGCGATCGCCGGCGACCTCGCGCTGGTCGGCACCCGTGGCCGGGCCGTCGAGGCCTTTGCGATCGCCGATGGCGCCCGGGTCTGGCGGCAGGGGATGCGCGGGCGGGTCGATGGGTCACCGGTTGTGGTCTATCTCGGCGCCGGCGGTGAGGGCGCTTCCGCAGGTCTGGCGGCGATCGTCGGCGATTCGGCCGGCAAGGTCGTAGCCCTGCGGACGACCGATGGCGAGATCCTCTGGGAGTTCGATGCGGGCAACGGCTTCGCGTCGTCGCCGGCCGTGGCGGCCGGATGCGTTATCATGGCCTCCGGTGACGGCACGGTGTGGTGCTTCGGGGCGGAGGGGAAGTGATGCCGGACACACTCGGTTGGCTTTGTCGCCGGTCATGGTGAGGGGAGCGGGAGGGAGTCGATGTCGTCCGTCTCTACCGTCGCACGGGCCGCGCAGGCAGCCGATCATGACCGGCAATGCCTCCTCTGCGAGCATCGCTGCGGCGTGAATCGATCGGCCGGTGAACTCGGCCGGTGCAAGGCCGGTACCGAAGCCCGGGTATTCCGCCACCGTGTCGAGCATGGGGAGGAGCCGCAACTCGTCCCGTCGCATCTTTTCTATCTCTCCGGGTGTGATCTGCGCTGCGCTTTCTGTATCGCCGAGGAGAAGGCCTTCGATCCAAGGATCGGGACGCTCCTCGACGCCCCCTTCCTCCAGCAGGCAATCGTCTGGGGACGGGAGCGGGGAGCGAGGAATCTCCAGTGGGTCGGGGGCGAACCGACGATTCACATCCCCGCCATCCTCCGAGCGCTCTCCGGCTGCCGCGACACGCCTCCGATCGTCTGGAAGAGCGATTTCCACGCCACCCCTGAGGCCCTCGAACTGCTCCGCGGAGTGGTCGACATCCACGTCGCCGACTTCAAGTTTGGCAACGACGCCTGCGCCGAACGGATTGCCGGTGTGCCCCGCTACGTCGAGATTGTGGAGCGCAATCTCTTCCTCGCGCGGGAATCGGCCGACCTCATCGTTCGCCATCTCCTCCTCCCCGGCCACTTCGAGTGCTGCTTCCTGCCGGTGGCCCGCTGGCTCGCGGAGTATCTGCCGGAGATCCCCTTCAGCATCCGGGATGGCTACCTTCCCCGCTGGCAGGCGCGGCACCATACCGATCTCGCCGCTCCACTCCCGGCCGACATCGGCCCCCTCGCTCGTCGGGAGGCGGCGATGCTAGGATTGAACGTTGTGGGGTGAGGAGAGCCGTGATCGGCGTGAACAGAGGATCGGGGCATGACCGCGCGACGCGTGTCGAGGCAGCAGGTCCGGGCCGACGATGAGTCGACCGTCAGCGACATCCGCATCGGCACCGATGGCCGGGTCCATGTCTTCGGGACATCGCGGGAGATCCTCGAAGCCCTGGCGGCGATCGGGGTCCGCGGCGACGCCGTGCGTTTGCGCCTCAACGGCGCCGTTGCGATGACCGGAGACGATCATTCCCCCTCTTCCGCACCGGCCACACGCACACCCGACAACCAACCTTCCTGATGCCGGTGGAGCATTCCCGCATGACAACGCCACCGGACCGCGCCCCTGCCGACCCGCGGTCGACCGCCAAGCCCGCACCGAAGCCGGTCTCCGCCAGCGCCACGCGCGAGATCGACGTCCTCATCCGCGCCCGCTACCCGATCATCTACGTCACCACCTGGGAGGAGGAACGGGTCGAGCGTTGCCTGCGCGAGATCGCCGAGCGGCGGCGGAAGAATCTGTTCGTCTGGACGATCACGCAGGGGATCGTGAAGAGCGGCAGCGAACCGAACCGCGCCAAGGGGGGAGCCGGCAGCACCTGCGATCCGATCGCCGCCCTCGACGCCGTGGTGGCCCAGCTCGAACCGGCGATCTATCTCTTCAAGGACTTCCACCACTTCACCGAGGACAACCGGGCCAATCTGACTGTCGTCCGTCGCCTGCGCGACGTCGCCCACCATCTCCGCGACACCTACAAGTCGATCGTCATCTGCGCTCCCGTTACGCGGATCTCCCAGGAGCTCAGCAAGGACGTGACGCTCGTCGATTTCGGCCTGCCGGGGGTGGAGGAATTCGGTGAACTTCTCGACCGGATCGTCGATGACGTCAAGGGGAAGCCAAACATTCACATCGACCTAGACGAGTCGGGGCGCGAGCGGCTCCTCGCGGCCGCTCGGGGGCTGACGCTGAAAGAAGCCGAGAATGTCTTCGCCAAGACGCTCGTCCTCGACGGCCGGCTCGCGGCCAGCGACGTCGACGTCGTCTTCGGCGAGAAGCAGCAGATCATCCGCAAGAGCGGGCTCCTCGAGTATTACGCCTCGCAGGCGAACCTCGGCCAGGTCGCCGGGCTCGACAATCTCAAGGAGTGGTTAGCAAAGCGGAGCGTGGCCTTCACCGACCGGGCGAAGCAATTCGGCCTGCCGTCGCCTCGGGGGGTGCTCCTCGTCGGTGTCCAGGGCTGCGGCAAGAGCCTCTGTGCGAAGGCGGCCGCGAATCTCTGGAATCTCCCCCTCCTCCGCTTCGACGTCGGGAGGATGTTCTCAAGCCTCGTCGGATCGAGCGAGGAGAATGTCCGCCAGGCGCTCCAGGTGGCCGAGAGTGTCGCACCGGCCGTCCTCTGGATCGACGAGATCGACAAGGCGCTCGCCGGGGCCGGCGGCTCCGGCGGCAGCGACGGGGGAACCTCGGCCCGCGTCTTCGGCACGCTCCTGACCTGGCTGTCTGAAAAGACGGCGCCGGTGTTCGTGATGGCGACGGCCAACGACATCAGCCACCTCCCCCCCGAACTCCTCCGCAAGGGACGCCTCGACGAGATCTTCTTCGTCGACCTTCCCACCCCCGAGGAACGACGTGAGATCTTCCGCATCCATCTCGCGCAGCGGCAGCGCGATCCGGCCGCCTTCGATCTCGAGCAGCTCGCCCGGGCCACCGACGGCTTCAGCGGCGCCGAGATAGAGCAGGTGGTGGTTGAGGCGCTGTTCGATGTCTTCAGTAGCGAGGGGACGCTCACCACCGACGTCCTCCGCCACTCGATCGCCGAGACCGTGCCGCTCTCCAAGACAATGAGCGAGGAGCTCGTGCGCCTGCGCAACTGGGCCACCGGCCGCTCGCGGATGGCGACCGGATCGCGGACCGCGGCCGGCGACGGCTCGCGGCGGAAAATAGAATTGTAAACCCTCTTCCCTTCCCGGAGTCGCCTCTCATGAGCACCGTGCTGATCGTCGCCCCGGTGGTGATCGCCAATTGGTCGGTCATATCCGCCGCGGTGGCGGCGGGTGTCGCCGCCGTCGGGTTCACGACCGTGGCCCATACCGCCGCCCGCGTCGGCCAGGAACTCCAAGGGGAGCGGGGGCTGACCCGCGAGGAGATCGACATCCCCGACAGCGAAGTCCTCGAGGGGGCGGCGGCGACCGGCGAGACGGTGGTGGCCGAGAAAGATGGCGTGCGGGCGGTGTTCAGTCGTGACGCCCGCGGCGCCCTGAAAGTCTGCATGGAGGGGACGGGGGTGTCGAAGTCGGAGCTGCGCCGGCTCGGCGAGGAGCTGATCGGCCGCGTCACGCAACAGTATGTCTATCACCGCCTCGTGACCGAACTGGCGGCCCGCAACGTCAATATCATCGACGAGGAAGTGACGGCGGATCAGGCGGTCAAGATCCGTGTCCGTTCCTGGTGACCGAATCCCGAACACTTCCGGAGGAGACGAGCATGGCGAGCGAGGAGATCGAGATCGAGATTGGTGCCGACGGCCGCGTGACCGTCCGCACAAAGGGGATCAAGGGGGAGGCGTGCAAGGACTACGCCGCCGCGGTGGCGCAGATCATCGGCCGGATCGAGGCGAGCGAGCCGACGGCCGAGCTTTACCAGACGCCCGACATTATCCGCCGCGTCGTCGACATCCACAACCGCCGCTGATCCGCATCCCATCCCCGCACCCGTCGGTGACGAGCCCCATGCAGTGCTTCAGTTGCGGCTTCAATGTGATGCCCGGCAGCACCGCCTGCGGCCGCTGCGGCGCGAATCTGTCGCTTGCCAAGGCGCCGATTCCGATCACGCCGCCAAGGGCGGGCGCGGTTGCGAAGCGCATCCTGCCGGGATGGTGGGCGTTCAACCGCCGTATGGCGCCGCTGCTCCTCAGGCTCGGGATCGGTGAGGCTGCGATGCCGGCCCTCGCCCTGCCGTTGGAGGTGGTCGTCCGCCCGTTGATCGCCATGGTCCAGCGGCCGGTGAGTTTGCTCCCCGGCGTGCCGTTCCTTGTCGCCGGGCACCGTGTGCCGGGATGGCTGCTGTTGGCGGTGTGGATCGCGGTGATGCTTTTGGCCCTTTTACTCCACGGTCTCCCCGTGATCTTCCTACTCCTCGTCGGGGGGGCGCTTGCCCTCCATGCCGCGTCGGCCCTCCAGGCCACCGGGCTTGCCTGTCGCACGGTCGGTGCGCGGCTTGCCGGCATCGTCACCTGCGCCGTCGTGCTCCTCGGGCTCTTCTATCTGCCGCTCGGGTGGGGCATGATGCGGATCGTCGGGGGGGGCTGGTGGGTCGTGCCGGTGCGCGTCCCCACGAGCATCCCGCCGCTTGCTGAAGGGGACATCATCTGGCTCGATCGCTCAGCCAGGCCCAAGTTAGGCGACGTGGTCGTCACTTTCCGGCCGCATGCGCTCCGTCGCGTCCGGGCGCTCGCGGGGCAGGAGGTGGCGATGGTCGATGGCGTCCTGCTCGTCGACGACGTCCCTTCCCCCTGGCAATCGGCGCTCCGGCCGCTCGCGGAGGGGGTCCGGTTCGCGGTCCCGGACGGCCGCTGCTTCGTGCTCCTCCCGGAGTCATACCCTCCGGGTGGAACGCCCCCGGCCCCAACACCGCAGCCGACTGGCGGCTGGCCGTATAACCGGCAACCGCTGTGGACGGTGGTTGTCGGGGAGCGTGAAATCCGCGACGCGGGCGGCGACTGGTTGCCATCCATAGGGTCGATCGAAGGACGGATCGTCGGTCGGAGTTATCCTTTGACTCGGTTCGGCCGAATTGATTGATCGGCCGTTCGGTCGCGGAGGTGTGCCATCGCCCGGTTCGATAAACTCGAATTGCCCGAGGAAGAGGAGCCGCAACCGCGGCGCGGTGCTGCAGCCCCCGCGGAGAAGGATGCCGCCCATTGGCTGCGCCTCGCCGACGAGCAGCGCCGGGCCGGCAGTCATGAATCGGCGCTGCGGTTCTATTCGCGGAGCCTCGAGGTCGACCGCACCGCCGTGGCCGGCTGGCTCGGGCAGGTGCAGATGCTCGTGCAGCTCGGCGAGTATCCCCAGGCTGATGTGTGGGCGAAGAAGGCCCTTGAGATCTTCCCACAGCATGCCGAGATCCTCTCGGCGGGGGGCCAGGCGAAGTGCCGGATGGGGGCCCTCCTCGAGGCGCTCGTGATGTCGGACGGGGCGCTGGCCCGTCCCGGTGAATCGGCCTACCGCTGGCTCGTCCGCGGCGAGATCATCCTCGCCCAACGGGAGCGTGGTGATGATCACTGCTTGGACAAGGCCCTGATCCTCGACCGCGATTGGCTCGTGCCCCTCGAAGCGGCCACGGCTTGCCTGTTTCACAACGCCCCGGCCAAGGCCCTCAAACGGGCCCAGGAAGCGGTGGAGCGGGGCCCGACGTCGCCGCGCTGCTGGTTCATCCAAGGGGAATGCCAGCAGAGATTGGGAATAGATTCGGCCGCGATGAAGAGTTTTTCCCGCATCCTCGAACTCTCGCCGCAGCACATCGAGGCCCGCGCCCGTGTCGCCGCGGGGGGAGGCGGCGGACTTTGGCGCCGCCTCGGCAGGATCTTTGGTGGACGATGATTCCGTGACGGTCGCGCAGGCTCCGGGAGCAACGCCGATGCACTGGTCGCTCGAAAAGATCCTCCGCGGTGCCCGGTCGATGAACGCCACCGACATCCACCTCTCGCAGGGGGTGGCGCCGATCCTGCGGATCAACGGCGACCTCAAGCCGGCGCACGGCCCTCCCCTCGACAAGGAGGATCTCCAGGCGATCCACGACGACCTCCTCGAGGAGAAGCAGAAGGAGGCTTTCGCCCGCGACTGGCAGCTGAGTTTTTCCCGGACTGTGGCGGGGATCGGTCGATTCCGCGTCAGCGTCTATCTCCATGCCGGTACGCCGGAGTTCGCCGTCCGGCTGTGCGAGACGGTCGTGCGGACGGCGGAGGAACTCGGCCTCCCGCCGGTGGTGGCGGAGCTGACCCGTTCCCCCGGCGGCCTGATCCTCGTCACCGGCCCCACCGGGATGGGGAAGACGACGACCCTCAACCACATGATCAACACGATCAACGAGGAACGCCGCGTGAAGATCATCACCCTCGAGGATCCGGTCGAGTTCGTCCACGCCAACAACCGCAGCCTCGTCATCCAGCAGGAGCTGCAGAGCGATTTCCAGTCGTTCAACGGGGCGCTGCGGGCCGTCCTCCGCCAGGATCCCGACGTGATCGTGATCGGCGAGATGCGCGACCTCGACACGGTCGAGACGGCGCTGATGGCGGCGGAGACCGGGCACCTCGTGATCGCCACGCTCCACACCCCCGATGCCGCGCAGACGCTCCAGCGGATCGCTAGCGTTTTCCCCCAGCAGCAACAGCAATCGATCGCCTACCAGCTCGCCGGATCGCTCCAGGGGGTGATCTCCCAGCGGCTCCTGCCGCGGGCCACCGGGAGCGCCCGGGTGCTCGCGGTCGAGATCTGCATCGCCAACACGGCTGTCCGCAACATGATCCGCGAGGGGAATGTCCATCTATTGCGCAACGAGATCATGACCGGCCGGAAGCACAAAATGCAGCTCATGGACAACGTCCTCCTCGACCTCTACCAGCGTGGCGAGATCACCTACGATGTGGCGGTCTCGAACTGTCACGACGGCGACTTCATCGCGCAGCGCACGAAGCGGGCGACCGAGGGGCGGGGCTGATTGCCGCCGCCGAAACTGCAATGCACTGGCACCAACGCGAAATCCGCCTCCCTCCCCTCCCCCGCGGGTTTCATGTCATCACCCGGACCGTCGTCGACGCCCTTCCCGAGCTGGCGCGGATCCGCGTCGGACTCCTCCATGCCTTTGTCTGCCACACCTCGGCGAGCCTGTCGATCAACGAGAACGCCGACCCCGACGTCCCCCGCGATCTGGCGATGGCCGTCGACCGGATCGCCGCGGAGGATTTCCCCTATTCCCACACGCTCGAGGGGAGCGACGACATGCCGGCCCACGTCAAGGCGGCGCTCGTCGGCACCTCGGTGACGATCCCCGTCCGGGATGGCAGGCTCTTCCTCGGCACCTGGCAAGGGATCTATTTCGGCGAACACCGCGACCGGGGTGGTCCGCGCTGGCTCGTGCTCACCCTCCAGGGAGAATGACCGATGCGCGAACCTGGTGAAGAGAAGGATGGAGAACCGGACCGATGGCCCGGCGCCGGTGGCCTTCCATTCGACCCCGAGGCCTTCCGGCGCGAGGGGCGGGTCGTCATCGACTGGATCGCCGACTACTGGGCGTCGCTGCCGGGTCGGCCGGTGCTGTCGGACGTCGAACCGGGGGAGGTCGCGGCCCGGCTTCCCGCCGCGGCGCCGGAGACGCCAGAATCGCTCGCTGCGGTCCTCGGCGATCTCGATCGGATCATCGTGCCGGGGCTGACGCACTGGCAGCATCCGGGTTTCTTCGCCTACTTCCCGGCCAATGCTTCCGGGCCTTCGATCCTCGGCGAGTTGCTCAGCGCCGGCCTGGGGATCCAGGGGATGCTGTGGACGACGTCGCCGGCGGCGTCGGAGCTCGAGGGGGTCGTCGTCGACTGGCTCCGGCAGCTCCTCGGCCTCCCCGATCGCTTCCGCCTCGGTGGCGATGGCGGCGGGATGATCCAGGACTCCGCCTCGAGCGGGCTGCTGTGTTGTCTCGTGGCGGCACGCGAGCGAGCAGCGGCCGACGGCACGGGGCAACGCATCGTCTACGCCAGTGCCGATGCCCATTCGAGTGTCGTCAAGGGGGCGAAGATCGCCGGATTCCCCGCCGCGGCGATCCGCCGGATCGAGACCGACAGCGCCGGTCGGCTCCGCCCCGATTGCCTCGAGGCCGCGATCCGCGACGATTCGGCAGCCGGTCAGATCCCCTGTTTCGTCGTCGCTACCGTCGGCACGACCGCGCGGGGGGCGATCGACCCGGTGCCGGCCATCGGCGCGATCGCCCGTCGCTACGGAGCCTGGCTCCATGTCGATGCCGCCTGGGCCGGGACGGCCGCGATCTGCCCGGAGCTCCGCCCGAGGATCGTCGACGGGGCCGAGCTCGCCGACAGTTGGGGGACCAACCCGCACAAGTCGATGCTCGTCAACTTCGACTGCCACTGCCTCTGGATCGCCTCCCGACACGCCCTCGCAAGCGCCCTGACAACGAAGCCCGACTACCTCTCAACGGCCGTCGGCGATGCCGGGGTCGTGGTCGACTACAGCGACTGGCAGGTGCCACTCGGCCGCCGGTTCCGGGCCCTGAAACTGTGGATGGTGCTGCGGATGATCGGGGCGGAGTCACTCCGGCAGCGTGTCCGTGACCACGTGGCATGGACGAGTGAGTTCACGGACCTCGTGGCGGCCGATCCGGCCTTCGAGATCCTCTCGAGCCCGAGCCTGGCGCTGGTGACGTTCGCGCTCCGGGAGGGGGATGCCGCGACGGCCGGGCTCCTTGCTCGGGTCAATCGAGCCGGGCCGGTGTTCTTCAGTCATGCCCGCGTCGGTGGTCGCCTCGCGATCCGGATGGCGGTCGGCGGCACGCTCACCGGCCGGGCCGATCTCCTCGACGCCTGGGAATTGATCTCGGCCATGAGCCGGGCCGGAGGGAATGAGCCGGGCCGGCCCGAGGGACCGTCCCCCTTCTCCAGATTCCCGTGAGCGGGGAAGTCTGGGGAATGTCTCCGCTCCCCGCCAACTGTGACGATCCTTTTCGACCATTTTTTCGATGAAACAGCTGACGTCTTCCCAACACCGAACATTCCACCACCAGCCCCGTAGTCTTTGGTGCGACCGCTGTCGGCAGGGCTTTTACAGGGCGGCCGGGCGGGCGAGGAGCATCCATATCATGGCCAGAAAAGACTTACTTTTGAATCTCCGGACGATTCTTGTCCGCCGCCGCGATGCCCTCCGCAGCGCGCTGGCTGGCGACCTTTCGCTGCTTCGTGAACTGCATGGCGAGACGACGGGGGACGTCGTCGACGCCGCGCTCGACACCGCCCAAGACGAGATCAGCTCGCAACTGGCCGAGGTCGAGAGCCGCGAACTGGCCCACATCGAGAACGCGCTGCAGCGGATGAAGGGCGGTGAGTACGGAGTTTGCGAGATCTGTTCAAAGAAGATCCCGATGGCCCGGCTCGACGCACTCCCTTACGCGACGATGTGCATCGAGTGCCAGCGCGAAATCGAGCGGAACGGCGGGATGGCGGCGACCCGGGAGGCCTACGACGAATCCTCGGCCGATATCGAAATCGACGTCTCCTGATGCCTCGCCGGCCGTGTCACGGTCGGCGGGATTCCGAGGATACCGCTTTCGGCCGGGCGAGCGCGGGTTCCCGCCGCCAAGGCCCGGGAGACGCCCCCCCGGCCGTGGTCGGCGGTATGATGTCGCGGTCTCGCGTTCGCCTCCGAGAGCGTCACATCCATGGGCCCTATCCTGTCGTCCAACGTCTCCGCCCTCTCCTGCCCCCGACCGGGGATGGGCGCCGCTGTCGGGGGCGTGTCGGTCGGCTGGTGGGGTGCCACGCCGTTGACCCGGGGGGCGTGGTGGCTCGCCCTAGTGCCCATGGCCGTGGCGGTGCTGGTGGGGCAGGCCTGCGGCGACGAGCCTCCCCCCCTGCAGCCGATCGCTCCTCCCATCATCGGCCCGCCGGGAGGTGAATCCGACGGCAACCCCCGGATCCTAGCCGATGCGGCGGGGAGGGTTGATCCGGCCCGTTCGTCGCGGCTGTCTTCTGACGAGCGCGACCGGCTCTATGCACAGGTTGAGCACGATGCGGAGGAGCTCGAGCGCCAAGGTGCGCAGCTCCGTCGCCTGACCCTGCTGCTGCGCCCTTGTGTCGTGCACATCGACGCCCGCAAGCCGGCCCAGAAACCGACTCGGGGGGCGAAATCGGGCGACGAGGATGAGGCCGGATCGGGCGTCATTGCCCGCGTCTCCGATCGGCTCGTCGTGATCACCAACCGGCATGTCGTGCATGGCGCCGAGCTCGACAACATCGTCATCCGGCTCGACGACGGCCGCGAGCTGCGCCCGGTGCGGATGTGGACCGACCCGGCCACCGACATCGCCGTGCTCGCGATCACAGGCAACGACCTCGTCGCTGCCCGGCTCGCCGAGCGCGATGGCGTCCAGATCGGCGACACG
>SIAG01000063.1 GCA_009691925.1 Planctomycetaceae bacterium | reverse complement strand
CAAGCCACGCCGAGAGCGCCTCGCACCACAGCCGGGCGTCATCCCAGCTCACCTGCTCCACCGGGAGCCGATCGCTCCCCGCGCGCTTGCTCGGCGATTCGTTCCACGTTTCCCCGTCTGGCCGTTTGGAGCCTGCCAGACCGAGCCCTTGAAGCACCTGCCGATATTCCCCCTGCGTGACGACATCCCTCCCCAGCCAATAGTCCTCCGCCAGCCTCACCAGGTGCCGCGGCTCCTCGTCGGATTTGCCGCTCCGCGCCCCCATCCGAAACTCCCCCGCCGGGATCGGGCAGAAGCGCATCGCCAACGGCTCCCCTCCGGGGGTCACCGGCAGATCGAGCGCGATCTCGTCTGGAGCGCGGAGGCTGACAAATGCCCCGGCCCTTGCAAGAGGAACCTCGTTCATCCTTGAGTCTCCTGCAGTTCAGGCAATTCCCGTGTGACGCCGCCGCTAGCGGGGCGTTGAGAAGAGGGTCTGCGCGGTCTTGCGCGCCGTCGCCTTCTCCTCGGCGGTCAGGTCGTAGGCCGGATTTTTTCCCCCCATCAGACGCTGGAACGGCGGCACGTTCTTCTCAGGGTGATTCAGGCCGAGAATGTGTCCAACCTCGTGCGCGACCGTCCGGGCGAACGAGCCCTGCTGGAACGGCTCACCTTCGACGAGCAGGCACTTCTCCGGCGGCCGCTCTTCTCGAGACGGTTTGTCGGTCCACTGGCCCAGGCAGACCCACCGCCGCCCAGGCTGTGCGTTCCCCTGCGACGTGCCGCCGAGATAGGGAATCACGTAGATGTTGATGGCCCGAGGATCGTTCCGATTTTCGTGGAGAATCGCTTCGAGCTTCCTGATCCGCTCGGGATCGCTCTTCCCCTCGCTGTCGCGTGTGGTGGCCAGCAGGGTCGCGATGGTGGCAGCCCGGCCTTCGCTGCGAGTCTTGCCCGGCGTGACACCGCTCAGGGTCCATTCGATCTTCGCAGGAGACCAGATCCGGTTGACCTCCGGCATGACCGTTTTCTTGATCATCTCCGGCGTCAGCCAGTTGGTCATGGCCACACCTCCCTTGGCCATCTCCATGTCGGCGACTAGGTGAAAGTGCACCGCTACACGCTCGACGGCCCCCTCGTTCCGCACCCAGTCGCGATCCTTCTTGGAGAGATTCTTGAGGGGGATCTTCGTCTCCTTGCCCCCCTTCAAGCGGAGGTGGACCTGCCCATCCTCGGCCTTGAGAAACTCTGCCTCGCGCGAAACCTTCCCTGTTATATCGGTCCAGGTGCGCATCTCCCCAGCCGCCGCGGCGGGCCCTTTCGGCGCCCCATCCTGGGCCAGCAGTGGCATCCCCACCCACAGGCTCGCCATCACGCCCGTCAGGATCGTCGCCACGCGGACCGCCGCCGCACCCCACCGGATCGTTCGTCGGGTCGTCATCGAACGGTTCTCCCTGTGCGTCTCTGCTCCACCCTCCCGGACGTTATCCCTCGCGCACTGCCTCTGTCAACGCGCCGCCCACCCCCCTGCCGGGAGCGTGCTGTCGAAGTCTCGACGATGCTGCCTGCCAAGCGACCATCAGCGCACATTCCCCTTCCGATCGACCCCCCATTTGCGGAACCCTCTGCATGAGGGTAAGTTGCCAGCATGAGTGCTGAAGGCGAAACACGGCGCGAAGGATTGTTCGGCTGGCTGTTCGCCATGCTGGCGACGATGTCGCTCCTCCCCCTCGGCTTCACCTCGACCAGCGGCCCGTCCTCGGCCAAGCCACCGGCCGTGAAGGAGGCCGAAGGGGCGGACGAGGATCCGACCAATGCCGACGACCCCGCGGAAACGACGAGCCTCGACGACGCTGTCCGCCAGGCCCTCGGGTTTCCGAAGTCCCCGAAGCCGAGTGACAAGAGCAAGGGTCCGCCAAGCCCGGATCCCCTCGCGGTCATCGCGACGCTCGGGGCGAACGTCGCGATCGAGCCGCTGATCCTCTGCGTGGCCGACCCGGAGACTTCAGCCGTCGGCTTCCGCTTCGATCTCCAGATCGATGCCCTCCAGAAGGCGCTCGGGGCCCACGACTATGCCCTCGATCAGTGGAGCCTGCCGTGGAGGGAAAAGAAATCCGCCGAGGGTAAGCCCGGGCTGCTCGTCTTCCGAACGTCGGAGAAGGAAGACATCAAGCAGCGGCTGATCCTCGTCTACCTCGTCGGCGAGTGGATCACCTCCGGGATCGATCGGAAGGCCTTCAGCGAGGCGGTGAGGCATGTCGGAAGACTCGATGCCCAGGCCGCATCGGGTGGCCCCCCCAAGCCCCTGCCGATCCTCGGGCCGGTGTTCACCGGCACGGTCGATTCGCTCGGCCTGGCGCTCCGCCGCAACGACGGCACCCCCTGGCAACAACGCACCCCGGTCGTCCTCAACTACAGCGCGATGAAGGTCGACCTGCAGCGGCTCAAGGACCTCGCCCGCCGATGCGATCTCCCCTATGGCGAGACGGTCCTCGGCACGCCGGCGATGTGGGAGGGGCTCTCGGCCTATCTCGAGCAGATCTACAAAGTAAAGAAGCCGCGGGTCGCCTGGCTCAACGAGACAGGCACGCTGTTCGGCGTGAAGCGGCTTCCGCTCCAGTCTAACGAGGAGGGACAAAAGAAACGCCCGAACCTCGACCGAACCTATTACCCGTTCCCCACCGGGATCTCCAAGGTGCGCGATGCCTACGCGACGGCCGCGAGCGGCGAAAGCAAAAAGGCGCTTCCCGGCGGCGCCACCGACGGCACGATCCTCCGGTTTCCCTCTTTGGACAAAAAGGCCCGCGACGTCCTTCCCCGATTCGATCCCGGCATGCAGGCCCCCTACGCGGAGCTGGCCCTCCGCCAGATCCTCCTCGACATCGCCCGCAACGACTACGACGTCGTCGGGATCACCGCCACCGACCACCGCGACCGGGTGTTCCTCGCCCAACAGGTCCGGCGCTATGCCCCCCGGGCACAGCTCGTGCTCCTCGCTGGGGATCTGGCCCACGAGCATCCCGACTACCGGCAGGCGCTGCGGGGCACGATCGTCGCCTCCACCTATCCGATGTTCCCCACGAACCAGCAATGGTCGTTCCGGAAGGATTCCAACGCCCGGTATGTCTTCGCGAGTCAGGCCGGCTACGCCCTTTTCAATGCTGTCTCTGCCGCGATGGTGATTCAGCGGGATCCAGAAGCCTTCGACAGCGTTAGCGCGATGCTCACCGTCGCGGATAAGGGGAAGCCGATTCCCTTCGTGGAATACGGCCCGCCACACGATGACTGGAACACCGCAGACTCCGAGCAAGACCATTCCCCTCCGCTGTGGATATCGATTCTCGGTGATCAGGGTGTCTGGCCGGTAGAGAGCAAGAAGTTGTCGTGCGATCGAACGCCGTGGCTCATCAAGTTGAGATACGAGAGCTCGGCAGCCGAAAGCGGCGCGAAAGATGGTGGGAATCCGAAGTCCCACGACACCCACGACACCCACGACACCCACGACACCCACCCATTCTCCTTGCGCTTCATTCTCCTCCTTCAGGCCGTGGCGGCCGGGCTGGCCTTCTGGGCCACCGGGGGATTCCTGCCACCGGGAAGGCCAGTGGCGGCGAATGCGGAAATCCCGGCCTGGATCCGGCCGATGCGGGAATGGTGGTCGAACCCCGCCCTTCCCGGTCACTACGACTCCGCCAAGGCACGGCGACTGTTCGTGCCGATGCTCGTTGGCCTCCTTGCGCTCTGGCTCCAGGTCTTCGTCTGTGGCATCCACATGTGGGCCCTGCTCCTTCTCGACGCTCATCATTCATCGTGGTTGATCATCGTCCTTCTTTTTATCGCGGGCTGGGTGCTTCTGTTCCCAATGACCATGCCGATCCGGCTCTTGCTCGGGGTCATCTTCTCCGTCGTAGTCGTTCTGCTGTGGCTTCTCTGGGGAATGTTCCAGGAATCCTTTCCTGGTAGCGGACGAAGCGTGGGCTTTGCCCTGGTTGCCTTGTTGGCGGGGATGCTCCTCCTCCGGGCGATCGCTGACACGTTATGGCGGAGGTTTGCGAGCGATCGGAAGCACGCGATCAGCGAGATCGTGGAGAACTGCCTCGCCGTCTCGGTGCTCGTCTTCACCGCTGCCGTCATGGTGGTGGTCGCCGTCTTTCTGCGGCGGTCTGACACCTGGCTCCCCTGGCTGACGACATCCTCCTGGGTGTTCAACGGCGTCTCGCCGCTCCTCCCCCTGATCACGGCCTGCCTGGGGATTGAAGTGCTCTGCCGCGCGGAGTTGATGCGCTGCTGGCTGATCGAGACGTCATTCGTGAGCACCTCGGCCACCACCGCCCCACGGGACACGGAACGAGAGACAGACGAGAGGGAGAAGGAGGAAAGAGAGAAGGACGAACTTTCATATCCGGTTTCTGGCAAGGACGTCTCGGCGCTCGTTCGGCAGGCCCGCGATGGGCTGCTGTCGGACCTCATGCGATCGATCTCGAGGGCCCCGACCGACGGCGAAAAAACCTCCGCTGCCCGAGAGCCGGCCCCCCACGCCTATCTCCTCTGGATCGGCTTCGGGCTGTTCGTCCTCTGGCTCTTGACGCTGTTCTTCCATGTCCGGCCGGTCTATCCGTACTTCTTGGTCAACGTCGCCATCATCGCCCTGATCCTTTTCGGCTATCTGTCGTGGAGCGTGATCTTCGTGCAGCTCCTCGCCCTCCGCTTCCGGTTCTTCAAGCAACTGCGCGCGTTCCAGCAGGAGATCGACACGCCGAAATCACTGCTCGCCGCCGGGTTCGACGCCATGAAGCTCCCGCGCGACGTTTGGCTGGGGCGGCTCCTCTATGCCAGCCAGGATTCGGAGCAGGCCGGCGATTCGGCGTTCGACCAAGCCGAAGCGACGGAATCGGCGGAGGAAGGTGACCAGACTGCCGCCGCCGACGCTGCCTCACGGCAGCGGGCCATCGGCATCAAGCGCTGGGTGACCTTCGTCGGCGCTCAACTGCGGATCACGATCGTCGGCCTCGGGTTCGGTGCGGTCCTCCTCTTCGTGGCGATCTCCAGCCTGCCGTTCCAGCCGCGGCCGTGGTTCCAATTCACCGCCACGCTGTCGTTTGTCGCCATCGGCATCGCCGTCGTGACGACGTTCGTCTCCGTCGAGGCCAACGAGGTTTTGAGCCGGATCGCCGGCACGACGGCGGGGAAGGTGTCGTTCGATTGGTCGCTGATCGTGAAGCTGGCGCCGTGGGTGGTCGTGCCCCTGCTGATGGTGATCGGGCAGACGTTCCCGGAGCTGTGGAACTGGTTCGGCGTGGCGCTCGAGTCGTGGCGGGGGCCATGACCGGCGGATGAGGGGCTGAATTGCCCCGCCGCCGCTGCTTCGTCCATACTGCGGTCCGGGCTCCGTCGCACCCGGGTGCTCCTCCGCGACTGCCCGGCAAGGGAACGACCGCGATCCGTTCCCACGGACGAAGCCCCTCCGGCGATGCCGCCACCATGGAAGATCCTCCCCGCCCGATCCCCGGCGGCGTCATCGAGGGATTTTATGGCCCGCCCTGGTCAGACGCCGAGCGCCGCACGCTCCTCGACTGGATGGCCCGCTTCGGCCTCACCGTCTATCTCTCTTGCCCCAAGGACGATCCCCACCACCGCGCCGCCTGGCGCGAGCCCTACCCCGGCGCCGAAGCAAAGCGGATCGCGAGCCTCGTCGCCGACTGTCGCCAGCGTCGCATTGACTTCGTCTGGGGGGTAGGCCCCGGCCTCGATCTGCGGCATGCCGATGAGGCCGATGTCGCGGCGCTGCTGGCGCGCTTCGCCGAGCTCCTCCGGCTCGGCTGCCGCCGCTTCGCCCTCCTCCTCGACGACATCCCCGCCGCCCTCGACCCTGCCGACGCCGCCCGCTTCGGCACGCTTGCCGCGGCCCAGGCTCACGTCGCCAACCGGGCCCAGGCGTGGATCGCCGCGAATGTTCCCGGGGGCACGCTCCTCCTCTGTCCCACCCCCTACTGCGATCGGATGGCCGCCGCCGGCCTCGGCGGCGCGGGGTATCTCGACACTCTCGGGGCGCTGCTCGCCCCCGCGATCGACGTCCTCTGGACAGGCCCCGAGATCATTGCCCCCGAGATCACCCCAGATTCGCTGTGCTGTGTGACGGCGCTTTTGAGGCGCAAGCCCGTCATCTGGGATAATTTTTTCGCCGACGACTACGACGGCCAGCGGTTCTTCGCCGGCCCCTACGCCGGCCGCCCGCGGGATCTCCGCTCGGCCGTCCGCGGCGTCTTCCTCAATCCCAACAACGAACTGCCGCTGAACTTCGTCCCCCTCCATACCTTCTCCAGTTGGCTCAACGGCGACGGCCCGTGGGATCCGCGCGCCGCGTTCGCAACCGCTCTTCGCGACTGGCTCCCCGCCTTCAAGCTCCTCGACGCCGCGCCGGGGCACCGCGCGCGCGAGCCGGTGTCACTTGCCGATCTCACGCTCCTGACCGATTGCTTTTATGGCCCCTACCAGCAGGGAGCCGGCGCCGAGGCCCTGCTGGCAGGCGCCCGCGGCGTCATGGGAAAACCCCCGGCCGCCTGGGGCCGCGCCGAGGAAGAGGCCCTCGACGCTGCGCGTTGCTTGAAGACGGTCGGTTATCAACTCGCCGACCTGGCCGACCGCCCCCTCCTCCACGCCCTCGCCCGTCGCCTCTGGCCGCTCCGCGAGGAATGCACGCTCCTCCTCCATCATGCCGACAACCGGCTTCGCGCCGCGCGCGGCGAACTACTTCTCCCCGACCACGATCATCTCCCCGGGACGTTCCGCGGCGGCTTTCTCGCCGCCCTCGAGAAAATCGTGCCGGTGCCATGGGAAGGGCCCCGCCCCACCACGGCAGCGTTCACGATCCGTCCGGCCCGCCCCGAAGACGAGTTAGCGGCGTATCGCGTCTGCCTCGAGACCGGCGACGACGGCCGCGACGGCGCGGCTTACTACCGCGACGATCCCGACGCGCTGCCGAGGATCTTCGTCGGCCCGTACTTCGCCTTTGCCCCCGACCTCGCCTGGGTCGTGGAGGATGACGAGGGAGTGTGCGGCTCCTGCCTCGGCGCCGCCGACTCGGCGGCGTTCTATGATTGCTATGAGCGTCAGTGGCGCCCCGATCTCACGGCCCGCTTCCCCGCGCCGACTGGCGCCCCGGCGACCTGGACCCGGGCCCAACAGATCCATCACCTCTACCACCATCCCGACCATCTCATCCCCGGCCCCCCCGGTCACTTCCCCGCTCACGTCCACATCGACCTGCTGCCGCGGGCTCAAGGGAGGGGCTTGGGGACACGGATGATGACCGTCGCCCTCGACGAGCTGCGGCGCCGCGGCCTCCCCGGCGTCCATCTCGGCGTCGGCACCGTCAACGCCCGCGCCCAGGCCTTCTACCGGAAGCTCGGCTTTGGGGAGCTGTGCCGAGTCGGCGGCGCCGATGGCTGCACGTACATGGGGCTGCGGCTCGCTGCCCCGCCGGCTTCCACCGCGGAGCGATTCACTCGATGACCGCTCCGCCGACATCCCCCGCTGCTTCGGCGCTTCGCTGCTGCGCCGAGAGGGTGACAGCGCTGGCCGACAGCCCGATCCCCGCCGCGATCCGTGCCGGGGTCGTAGCGGTGGTGCCGCTGACAATCGTCGGCGGCCTGTTCATGCTGCTAGCCCATCCGCCACTGCCGGCGCTTGAGCGCGCGATCGCCCCCTGGGCCCCGCTCCTCGAGATCCCCGTCACCGCCACCTTCGGCGTGCTGGCGCTCTTTGTCACCCTCGCCGTCGCCCACGATCTGGGGCGCCGCCGCGGCCAAGACCGGCTCTCGAGTGTCGTTCTCGCCGGCGTGTCGTTTCTGTTGGTCTCCCTCGACCCGGCCAGCGCCTCCCTCCGCATGGAAGCGCTGGGATCGGCGGGGATCCTCACCGCGATCCTCGTCGCTGTCATCGCCGTCGAGGTGCAGGCCTTGATGGCGCGGAAAGGGGTGGTGATCCGGATGCCGGGGGAGGTGCCCCAGATCGTTGCCGAATCGTTTGCGGCGCTCTTTCCGCTGGCGGTGCTCCTGACGGGATTCTGGCTCGTCCGGTTTGTCATCGGCTTCGATCTCACCGACGGCCTCCGCCGCCTCTTCCAGCCCCTCGTCTTCGCCCTCGACACCCTCCCCGGAATCGTCGTCTACGCCTTCCTCGTCACCGCCCTGTGGAGCTTCGGCGTCAACGGCGACAACGCCCTCGACACGGTCGTCGCCCCGGTCTTTCTCCAGTATCTCGCCACGAACGCCGAGGCCTGGGATGCCGGGCTCCCCGCCCCCCACATCACGGCGCTGGGGTTCTTCACGACCTTTGTCAACGTCGGCGGCACCGGGGCGACGATCGCGCTTGCCCTGCTGCTCGTCAACGCGCGCGACCCGGTCGCGCGCAAGGTGGCCAGGCTCTCGCTCCCCGCGCAGCTCTTCCAGATCAATGAGCCGCTCTTCTTCGGCCTGCCGATTGTTTTGAATCCGCTGCTGATGGTGCCCTACGTCCTCAATGCCGTTCTCCTCACGACGACAAGCTGGCTGCTGATGGAATGGGGGCTGATCGGCAGGCCGGTCGTCGGCATCCCCTGGACGACGCCCCCGGTGATCGGTCACTGGCTCGTCACCGGCGGCGACTGGCGCGCGGCAGTATGGGGCGTGATCTCGATCGTTCTCGCCATGGCCGTGTGGTGGCCCTTCGCCCGGGCCTACGAGCGTGGCCGTGCGCTGGCCGGGCAAGAGCGTTATGATCCCTTGGCCATCAACTCCCAGGAGCGATTCCGATGACACCCCCTCCCCGTCCGATCCACGTCGCGGCGCTGCTGGCCTGCCTCTTCATTCCATCGGGCCTCCTCAACCGGCCCACGGCCCGGGCCGCCGAGGGGATCGAGGAGGTGAAGATGTCGGGCTATCTCCTCGTGCCGCATGAAAAAGTCCCCGAGCGTTACGACGCGGGGTTCTCGATGTATGTCGCTGCTTGGCCGCTGGTGCGGGCGTATCCGGGCAACCGCTTCCAGACCGGGCTGTTCGGCACCTGGATGTTTGCCAGGCAAGAGGAGCCCAAGCCGAAAAACATCTACTCCGACATCGAAGGGGGGCTGGGGTGGTGGCGCGACACGCGCTTCGCCACCGAGACGCCGAAGTTCATCATGGGGGGCGTGACGCTCGAGTTTGACGAGTGGGCCAACGGCCCTGGCGCCGGCAAGAGCCGCGACTGGAACGCCCCCTTGGGGGTCTATGGTGTGGCGCAGTTGAGCCCGCGAATCGTCTGGCCCGCCGACGGGCTGAATCTCGCCCAGGGGACCTGCGGCGAACTGTTTGGCTACGGCTATCTCCCTCTCCCCCTCACCGACCCAAAGTCCTCCACCGCCGGAAAGCCGATTCCGACCGGCAACCAGTCGTGGACGCTGTTCGTAAGCGCCGCCAACTTCAAAGGTCCGATCGCCTTCTTCCTCCCCTCCTATTGGTCGCGGGCCACGCTCGACAAGCCGGAGCACGCCGGCCGATTCCTCGACGCTCGCCCCGCCGAGCCCAACAAGGCCGTGCAGATGGAGACGCAATACGTCCCTGCCGTGCAGGCAGTTGACGCCAAGGGAGACTCCTACGCCCGCATCGCCCCCACCTCCTTCCCGCGCAACGCCGGCAACGAATCGGCCGTCATCCACCAGATCACCGCCTACGACAAGACGGCGCTGTGGGACTCGGTAGCCGCCTGGTTTGACGGCGGCGATCCGGTGAGCGGCACGATCGATCCCGCAGGCTCGGCCCGCCACCGCTTCACCGGCGGCGGCGGCTCGACCTGGCAGATCTATGCTCCCGACGCCCGCCGTGAAGAGAAGGTGGCACTGGCGTGGAGCTCGTTTGCCACGCCGATCGCCCTCGACGACCACACCTACGGCTACCGGTGGAACGCCGAGATGGTGACCGAGACCGATTCCGCCTCAGGCCCCCTCGCTACGCTCCCCGAGTATTACCGGCTCGTGAAGGAGAAGGAGAAGTCGGAGTGGGTCGTCGTGGCGGCTGACGAAGTCCCTGCTGAAACGGGGCTCGCCGACGTTGAGTTTCACACCCCCCCGGCCCCGCCGGCCGAGCCGTACGTCACCCCCGACAATCCCGACAGTCTCTGGAAGACTCCCGGCCCCGTCGCCGGCCCGTTCGAAACGCGCCTCGGCGACGGCAGCATCGTCACCTACGCCTGGTATCGGTTCGTCGATCAGCCGGCGATCCGTAGCGCGAATCTCTCCGACGACGAGCGCAATCGCCTCCAGGCCCGCGTCGAGAAGCTCCACCGCCACTGGCCGATCGACCGCGACTATCTCCCGCCGCCATCGCGCGGCGAGCTTGCCAGCCTCGACCCGGCCCTGATCGTCACGCCTCCGCCCGGCTTCGAAGCGGGCTACGTCCCGATCGCCATCCGTCAGGAAGCGGCCGAATGACTTACGCCTTGTGCGTCACGAGCTCGAGGCAGCGGAGCCAGAACTCGGCGTACCGATCCCAGAACACCATATTACAGCCCCAGTGGGGCGCCGGGTCGGAGGTGTAGCAAAGCACGCGTCCCTGCCCCTCGTGGCCGAGGACGACAAGCGGGTCGCCGGTCTCGGCGAAGTCGAGGAGCAATTCCCCCCCCGGCTTCACGCGCACCTGGTTGTAGCCGAGGATCGGCGGGCAGGCCTCGAGATCGATGCCGGCAAAGCGCTCCCGGCCGTGGACGGTGGCCCGCGGCCGATAGCCCTCCGTGCTCTCAACGAGATCCTCGTGGTCGTGGCAGACGACCGGCATCGCCCCCTTCAAAAGCGTTCGCCCCCAGCCTCCCTTCCCCTGTTCGCCGGTGAACGAATACCAGCCCCCCAGCAGCATCAGCCCCTTGCCGGCCTTGACCGCGTCGATTGTCAGCCGCACCCGGTCGGGGAACGTCAGCACGCCCTGCCCGAACTTCGTGCGGTCGAAGAAGTTCGGCGCCAACTGGAAGAGCTTTCCCTCGACGTCACTGAAAATGATGACGTCGTAGTCGGCGAGGATTTTTTCATATTCCCCGGGGCCGAGCTTGTAGAAATCCCACGAGGCGACGCTCTCGACGGTGTGCTTGCCGGTCGACTCGAGCGCGTCTTTGAGCCATTTGCCGTAGTTGAAGATCTCGATCCCCTTCATGGCATTCTGGAAGGGGCTCTCGGCAAACCAGGGGCCGGTGAGAACGGCCCAGTCGCCGACGTAGTAGACCTTGGCCATGACTCGCTCCTGGTGTGACACGCCGTCCCGGTCGCGGTGACAGCGGATTCTATCTGGGCGTTACGCCGTCGCGCCCGCCGACCCTGACGCCGCCATGCGGCCCCCCACCACGGTTGGATTGCCCGGGGCGCGTTCCAAAGGGTAGCGTGTCGGCCAGCGCCAGAGGCGCCTCGTGTACGTGTCGCCCAGCCCGCTTCGATCTCGCCTCAGGATGACCGGATGACCGGATCGCTTGCCTGCCGCCTCGTCGCCGAAGCGTTCGGTACGTTTGTCCTCGTGTTCGCCGGCAGCAGTGCCATCGTCGTCGATCACCAAACCGACGGGGCGCTCGGACAGGTGGGCGTGGCGTTGGTGTGGGGCCTCACGGTGCTGGCGCTGGTCTACGCGATCGGCGACGCTTCGGGGTGCCACCTCAATCCGGCGGTGACGCTCGGCTTCTCGGCCGACGGACGCTTCCCCCCAGCGGAAGTCGCCCCCTATGCCGCGAGCCAGTGCCTGGGGGCGATTCTTGGGAGCCTCGGTATCGGCCTCGTCTTCCCCGACGCCGTGGGGTTGACCGTGACCGCACCATCGGGCGGCCTCGCGCAGTCGTTTGCCATGGAGGTATTCCTCACGCTCTACCTCATGTTTGTCATTCTCCGCGTGTCGTCCGGCTCGAAGGAGCGTGGGGCGATGGCAGGGGTGGCCGTGGGGGGCGTGATCGCGGCGAATGCCCTCTGCGGCGGCCCGGTCAGCGGGGCCTCGATGAATCCCGCCCGATCACTGGGGCCGGCGCTGGTGTCGGGAAGGTTCGACACCCTCTGGATCTACCTCGTGGCGCCCTGCCTGGGGGCGCTCGTCGCCGTGCTCGTCCACCGTTTCATCCAGGCACCGCCCAGCAATCCACCCCGCGGCCACTCAGAAGACCGGTCATGAAGAAGCTCCTCTTCGTGTGCGTGGAGAACGCCACTCGAGTCCCCATGGCCTTCACTCGCTCGGGCGCCGGCTGCGCTTCGCAATCCTGGCTTCGCTTGCCTGCAACGCCGGCTCCCATGGCACCGTCGCCCCTCGCTGCCCGATGCGTTGGATAGTCGATGGCGGCTGGCTTTTTTCGGGGCCGAGTGCTCGGCTGATCCTCACCAGATCCGGATCCGCTCCTGTTCCGGCTTCCACAGGGCGTCGCCTTCCTTGACCTCAAACGCTTCATAAAAAGCGTCGAGGTTCGAGACCGGGCCGTTGGCGCGGTAGCGCGACGGGCTGTGGGGATCGGTGAGCAAGCGGCGGACGAGCTCGTCCTCCCGATACTTCCGCTGCCATACCCGGCTCCAGCCGACGAAGAACAGTTGGTTGCTCGTCCAGCCCTGCACCGGCTCCGGCTCCTTCCCGGCCTTGGCCAACTGAAACGCCTTGTACGACACCGCTAGGCCAGAGAGATCGGCGATGTTCTCGCCGAGCGTGAAATCCCCCTTGAGCTTGCGCCCAGGGAGCGGCTCGTACGATGAATACTGCTCGACGAGCCGTTTGGTAAGCCCCTCGAAAGCGACCCGGTCCTGGTCGGTCCACCAATTTTCGAGATTTCCGTTGCCGTCGTAGCGGCTCCCCTGATCGTCGAAGGCATGGCTGATCTCGTGGCCGATGACGCCGCCGATGCCGCCGTAATTGAGGGCGTCGGGGGCATCGACCGAGAAGAACGGGGCCTGGAGGATCGCCGCCGGGAAAACGATCTCGTTGAGCGAGGGGTTGTAGTAGGCATTGACCGTCTGCGGCGTCATCCCCCACTCCCCGCGGTCGACCGGCTTCCCGAGCTTCGCGACATTGCGGTCGTGCTCGAGCTTCCGCGAGCGGAGAATGTTGCCAACGAGATCGTCCGGCTGCACTTCGAGACCGTCATAGGCCCGCCACGTCTCCGGATAGCCGATCTTCGGCGTGATCTTCGCGAGCTTCTCCCTCGCCTTGGCCTTTGTCTCCGGGGTCATCCAGGAGAGCTCGTCGATGCTCGACCCGAAGGCCGCGAGAAGATTCTTCACGAGGAGATCCATTCGGGCCTTCGCCTCTGGCGTGAAGTGCTCCGTCACGTAGAGCTTGCCGACAACATCGCCCAGGGCGCCGAAGTCGCCCGCTCCCTTGCCGCTGATCGCCTCCACCGACCGCTTCCAGCGCGGCAGCTCTTCTTGGATGCCGGCGATCTTCCGGCCGTGGAAGTCGAAGTGGGCTGCCTCGAAGTCGGGGGCGAGGTAGGGGGCGAAGGCGTCGATCGCCTTGAACCGCAGCCATGTCTGCCAGGTGGCGACATCGATCGTGGGGAAGAGGGCGTCGAGCTTCTCGAAGTAGCTCGGCGTCGCTACGTTCACCTCGGTGATGCCCGCCGTGCCGGCCGCCTCGATAAACTTTGCCCAGCGAAGGTTCGGGGTCTTGGCCGCAAAATCGTCGGCGGCAAACTTGTTGTAGGTCTTGATCGCGTC
>SIAG01000062.1 GCA_009691925.1 Planctomycetaceae bacterium | reverse complement strand
TGGCAGATCGATGCCCGACCGGCTGGCGAACTGCGTCCGCGACAGGAAGCGGGGCTCGAGGTTGAACGTCACGCCGACGTTGTTGCGGCTGTAGTCGACGTTGAAGCCGAACGTCATCAGGAACGACTCGCCGATGCGCGTGAGCTGGAAATTCTGGCCGATGTTCAGGCCGCGGAGGTTGAGCGCGGTGCCGAAGGAGCTCGCCCACTTGGGGCTCATCCGGTAGGTGTACGACCCGACAAGGACGCTGGCGTCGATCGGGCCACCGAACTCGTTGAATCCGATGTAGAAGCTCCCCCGCGGCGTTCGATTCAGAAGGGCCCCGACGGTGTAGAGCTGCTGACCGCCGGAGAAGAAGTCGATGTCGGCGGTGGAGAGGACCGTTGTCCGGTCGCCGACATGCCAGCGGAAATCGTACTGCCAAAGCCCTATTAATTGGCCGAAGTTCTGCCCGGTTGTCGGGAACAACTCGCCGTCGATGTCGAGCGTGATCCAGTCGATGATCCGACGGTTGCCGGCCGGGCCGCGCTTCGTCTGCCAGCGCTGGCGGGCGGCGAGCCGGACGGCCGTCAGGTCCTGGGCGATCTCCGTTGGCCCGGTCACCCATCCCCCCATGCCGCGACGGACGAGGTACGAGCGCGGATCGTACTTGCCGTCTGGTCCGAACACGGACGCGGAGGGGAGCGGCGTGGCCTGCCCCGGGATGGCGCCGTAGTCCCAGTAGGGAATGTTGCGGCGGTATTGATTGATGGTGTCGTCGTCGATCTGGTCGTAGAGCGGCAGCTGGTTCATGTCCTGCGAGCTGTTGGCGTAGGAGAACTCCCCCTCGAACACCACCTTGTGGGCCAGACCATGGACATTCCACAGCTGGCTCTCGAGGGCATTGTCCGCCGACCACATCGGCACACTCGAGCGGACGCCGACCTGGCCGTAGGCGCGATTGAGGGGCGACTGCGTCAGATCCTGCCCCCAGTGAGCGAGCTCGCCGATGGCGTAGGGAACAATCTTCACCACTCCCGCCTGGAACGGTAGATCGAGCTCTTGCCGGGTGGAGAACCGCTCGCCGATGACGTTGTTCTCGTAGGGGAGTGTCGTCGAGTACTGCAGCCCCTGGCCGGCGGTCGGCGTCTGGGGGACGTTCTGCCGCGCGTAGGCCAATCCACTGTGCTGGTACCAGGTGACCGCATCGCGCAGCAGCGGCTGCCCCATCGTGTAATGATCGAGCCGCGGCCACCACTCCGTCTGGGTGAAGAACGGGTCGACCCGGACGCTCGCGAGGAGGCGCAGTTCGCGGTTGTCGACGGGGCGGCGGAGATCGAGCCAGGTCCGCTGCTCGTAGCCCTCCTCCCACTCCGCCTCGTAGAACTCCTCAAGGAAGTTCATGTCGCTGATCCAGCCGGCCGCACCGCGCGCCTGCCAACCGCCGGCGAAATCCTGCCGATGGCGCCAGAAGGAGCGCCCACGGAAGGCGTTGGGGTAGGTGAAGTCGCGGCGATTCAGGCCGAGATTGTCGATCCCGCTGTCACCGATGATCCAGGCATCGAGGACACCATTGGCCGGCATGCCGAAGCCAAGGAAGTCTGGGCGGTTGTAGAGGAGCGACGTCCCGCCACCGAGGCCACGGTAGCTCAAGTAGTCGATATCAAAGTCCCAGTCGACGCCGTCTGGTGGCCGCCGCCATCCAAACACCTGGAAGGCATCCCAGCTGGTCAGCAACTGCGTGCCGAAGATTTGGTCGTTCTTGACCTGGATGTTGTTGACGTAGAAGGTCGGCTTCTTGGCGTTGGTTGCCAACACTGGCCACCACAGTACCGGGACGTTGCCGAGGGTCAGGGTGTTGCCACGGCTGGTGACGAACTGCTGATGCTCGAGCACCGGCTCCCCGGTCACGTTATCGATCATCGGTCGGCCGTCGGCCCCCGCCAGCGGCACCTGTTCGTCGGTGAACTCGAGTTCCCTCGACCGGAACTCCCAGGTTGGCACCCCGAGGCGGCTCGAGGTCAGACCGGTGCGCTGGGCGATAAATCGGCTGCGGTCGACCTGACGGATGACGTCGGCGCGGAGCCGGACGAGCCCGGCGTAGTTGTCGACCGGGGTGAGAACCGTGGCCCCGGTGATGACCCCCGAGGAGCGGGGCACGTCGTAGAACATGCTCATCGCCTCGACCACGCGCTGCCCCTGCCGGAAGACGACGTTCCCCTCGAGATAGAGCTCCAGCGGCACGTCGGCGGACTGGGCCGCATTGCCATCGAGATCGGGCTGCGTGCCACTGCGCGTCCAGATGACGACCCGATCGGCGGCGATATCGAGGGGGCCGGCCGGGTCGACGCCGTCGATGACGAGGTTCACGCCGGAGGTGATTACCGCCACCCACTCGCCACCGCCGGGGCTGGGGAACCAGCGGATCGAGAGCGGGACACTCGACCGGGGAAAAGCGCGGAGCCGGCGGGCCGGAGCGTTGGCCGTCACCGGCGGCGGCGCCGGCGCACCGAACTCGCTGAACTGTGCCAGATCGGTGCCGCGGTCACGATCGACGAATTGGACTGTCTCGACGCCGTCGCCGCTGGCCGCTGGATCGGAGCCCCCGACCGCCGGGCGGACAGACGCGGGGACGTCGGCGACGGCCTCGTAGACCGGCGGCGTGCCCGACAGTGGCACGACGCTCGCGAACTGGAGCCGCGGATCCCGGCGCGTCCAGAAGCGCCCGGTCCAGCGCGGACCGCGGACCGTGGAGAGCCCGGGCTCGGCGCCGGCCGCCGCGGCGTTCCCGGCTGTTACCGAGACGTTGCCCGCCATGCGGACGAGCATGCCGCGAAGCGGTGGCAGCGGCGTTGCACCGTCGGCCTCCCGATCGTTGAAGGGCTCTTGGCCGTCCCCTCCACCCGCCGACGGAGCGCCCGGATCCTGTTCGATCCACACCACCGCCTCGTGCGATTCGGCCACCGTCGGCCCCTGCTCGATGCGCACGCCCCCGGTGAGATGCCAGACATCGTAGGAGCCCTCCGTCCAGCGCGACGCCTGCGCGGCGCGGATGGCGATCGCCTCAGAGGGATCAACGGCCGGCACCTCGATGCTCGAGGCCTCGGCGATCGCCGCGGCCAGCCCGCGCGCCGGGAGCGCCGAGAGCGCTCCGGCTGCCGCTTCTGGTTGCGCCGTCACCTGCGCGCCCGCCGGCCTTGCCTGACACGCGGTCACCAGCAGCACCAGCGTCATCCACCACCGCGCGCCGTCACCGCGCGGAGGCGCACAACAACTCCGCGCCTGGCGGTGCCGACGGGGGGACGCGGCAATGGTGGGGTGATCGAGCAAGCGTTGGCCGCAGAGGGATCCGGAAGGAGCGCCCGAGCAAAAACGGCGCGGTTTATAGGAGCAGGATCCGCCGGGGGTCAAGGTGTGGCGCCGCCCTTGAGGCGTCCGCAAGTGCCGATCTTCGAACGGTTTACCGACGTGGCCACAGACCGGGCGCCACGCCCTTGAGACGCCCCTCCCGGTCGTTCGGGAAGGCTGCGAGGAACAACCCCGGCCCCGGCGATAACGCGTTTTGGGGGGTGACAACGGGGATGACTGGGGGGGAACGGCAGGATCGGGCCCCCGGCATCGGCAGCGCGACTAAGATGTGGCGCGGTCGACGCCATCGACCGCAGCCCCCAAGTTGCCGAGCACCCGCTGCTACCACGGACGGTCCAGGATTCCGCAACAGCCCGCTTCCCCTGGGCAGCCGGCGGTCCCTGGCCGCCCTCCGCTCTCCGTCCCCCTTCCCCGCTCCCTTCCCCGCTCCCAGGCCTCCCTGACCGACCTGACGCCACGGAGTCGGCCCCGCCATGTCGTTGTCCGGCGATTCCCCCCATGCCTCCGCGGAGCCCCCGCCGCCGCGCCCGTTCAGTCGCCGAGTGGCGGCCTGGCTCATCGACCACCGCGTCGCGCTGTTTGTCGTCGCGCTTGTCCTAGGGGCGATCTCGGTGGAGCGGTCGCGGCACCTCGGATTTGCCCGTTCGATCGACACGATGTTCGACCGCACCGACCCCGCCCTCCCCCCCTATCGCCGCCTCGCCCGGGCCTTCGGCTCGAGCGAGGTGGTGCTCGCCGCCTACGACGCGCCCGATCTGCTCACGCCCGAGGGGATCGCAACCCTCCGCGACATCACCCAACGGCTCGAACGGATCCCCGGGATCGCTTCGGCCACGAGCCTCGCGAGCACGCCACTGGGTGCGGGGATCATCCACCTCGACACCAACCCTGCCGCCCGCCGGCTCGTGTCGCTCCTCGAGGGGTATGCGGTGTCGGCCGACCACCGGACCGCGGCCGTGGTCTGCGTCCTCGAGCCAGCGGGCAAGACGGCCGGCGTGACGCGGGCCGAAGCAATCGACGCCGTCCGGGCCGCGACCGCCGAGCTCCCCAGTGGCACGGTCGCCGGAGAGCCGGTGATGCTCCGCGACGGCTTCTCGATGCTCGAACGCGACGGCAATCTCCTCGGCACCTCGGCCGGGATCCTCGCCGGCGCCGTCCTCCTCCTGTCGTTCCGCAGCCTCCGCTGGCTCGCCGTTCCCCTTGCCGTGGTGCTCCTCGGGCTGTGGAGTACCCGCGGCGTCCTCGCCGTGGCCGGCATGAAGCTGACGATGGTGTCGACGATGCTCTCGGCGATGATCACGGTGGTGGCGATTGCCACGGTCGTCCATGTGATCGTCGAGGTCCGCCGCCAGCGCGAGCTCGGCCTCCCCCCGCGGCAGGCGCTTGAGGAGGCGATCCACCTCCTCTTCTGGCCGGTGATCGGCGCCATTGCCACCGACGTGATCGGATTCGGTTCGCTGATCACCAGCCAGGTCGGGCCGGTGCACGACTTCGGGATCATGACGGCGATCGGCGCGATCATGGTGCTCTTTTCGGCGGCGCTGGTCGTCCCGCAATTGGCCCTCGGCGGCCGGTTCAACACCGACCCACGGCGGGCCTGGGGGGAAGGGCTGCTCGACCTCGGCCTCGACGGCCTCGTGCGGCGGATCGTCCGGCATCCGGGCCGGATCATGATCGGGGCGACCCTCGTGGTGGCCGCCTGCATGGCCGGAATGGGCCGGCTCGAGGTCGAGACCGATTTCACCCGCAACTTCCGCCGCTCGAGCGGCATAGTCCGCTCCTATGAAATGATCGAGTCGCGTCTCGGCGGCGCGGGGGTGTGGGATGTCCTTGTCCCGGTGAGCGGCCCGATCGACGGGGCGATGGTGGCCCGCCTCGGCCGGCTCGAGGAGCGGCTGCGGCGCGAGGTGATCGCCCCCGGGCCGGATGGCATTCCCGCCCCTGCCCTGACAAAGGTATTGAGCGTGGCCGACGTCCTCGCGGCGGTCTCCCCCGTCCCCCTCGAAAGCGCCGGCGCGTCGCCACTGGGCAACTGGGTCGTCGGCAGCGCCGTGACGCTCCTCCGGCAACAGCTCCCCCAACTCGACCGGTCGCTCATCGGGCACGATCCCGAGGATGGCTCGACCTGGCTGCGGGTCATGCTCCGGGCGCGGGAGCGGCAGCCGGCGGCGGCAAAGCGGTCGATCGTCGCGGCGGTGCGGCAGATCGTCGCCGAGGAGTTCCCTCCCGGTCCGGGCGGCGGGGGCGAGGTGACGGGGTTCTTCGTCCTCCTCTCGAAGCTCGTCGACCGGATGCTCACCGATCAGTGGTCGACCTTCCTGATTGCAGCGGTGGGGATCTTTCTCCTCCTCGCCCTCTCCTTCCGCAGCCTGCTCCTGGCCACCGTGGCACTGGTCCCCAACGCGCTGCCGATCTTCGTCGTCCTCGGGCTGATGGGTTGGTGCGGCCAGCGGATCAACATGGGGACGGCGATGATCGCCGCCGTCTCGATGGGTCTCTCGGTCGACAGCTCGATCCATTGGCTCGTCGCTTTCAAGCGGCGGCTCGCCGGAGGCCACACGCTCCCCGCCGCGCTCGACGTCGCTCACCAGACGGCCGGGAGAGCGATGGTGTTTGCGACGCTGGCGCTGGTCGTCGGGTTTCTCGCCCTCACCACCAGCGCATTCATCCCCACCGTGTCGTTCGGCGCCCTCACCTGCCTGACCCTGCTCGGGGGTCTCGCCGGCAACCTCGTCGTCCTCCCGGTGATGCTCGCCCTCCTTGAGCCGTGGCTCGGCGGAGAGTGCCGACCGGTTGGAAAACCGCTCCAGAAACCCTCCGAAAGAGCCTGAAAACCGGCGGTCACCCGCGTCCCTTCCCACCCCGTACGATCCTTCCCGCTCGAGGATTTCGCCATGCCCACCGAGTTCGCTGCCGACAAGTCCCACCATGGTTTCCGTTGCGAGCCGTCGGCCCACCCCGAAACGATCCGTGCCGACGCGCTGGTGGTGTTTGTCACCGAGGGGACCATCAGCGGTGCCGCCGCCGGCGTCGATCGGGCCACCGGCGGCCTCCTCTCCCGCCTTGCCACCGCTGGCGAGATCACCGGAAAGCGCTACGAGTGCGTGCCGATCCTCGCGCCGACGGGCGTGGCGGCGGGGCAGATCGTCGTCATCGGCCTCGGGCCCGAGGGGACGGGCCCCGACGGCAGCACCGACCTGGGAACGCTTTACCGGGCAGCGGCCACCGCCACCCGCCACCTTTCGACGCGCCCCCGTGAGACGGTCGTCCTCGTCGCCGAGCCGTCGTGGTCGGCCCGACAGACCGAGCAGGCGGTCGCCGGGGGAGCGATGGGGATGGTCGGGCAAGACCTCCGCCGCAGCGACAAGAAGCGGACTCGCTTCGGCGCGACGATTCTTGCCGGTGCCACGCCAGAGGCCCTCGCCACCGGCCTGCTGATCGCCGACGGCGTCAACCTCGCCCGGCGACTGGTCAACAGCCCCCCGGACGATCTCTACCCCGAGACGTTCGCCGAGGCGGCCGCCGCGATCGCCGGGCGGACCGGGATGGAGATCGAGATCTGGGACGAGCACCGCCTCGACCGGGAACGCTGCCGGGCAATCCTCGCTGTCGGCCGGGGGAGCTCACGGGCGCCGCGTCTGGTGAAGCTCACCTACCGCGGCCCCGGGGTCCCGGCCGGCCCCCCGCATGTCGCCCTCGTCGGCAAGGGGGTGACCTTCGATTCCGGCGGCCTGTCACTCAAAACCCCAGACGGGATGCTGACGATGAAGTGCGACATGGCCGGGGCCGCGGCGATGCTCGCCGCCGCCGCCACGATCGCGGCGCTGCGACTCCCGGTGAACCTCGTCGCGGTCTGCGGATTGGCGGAAAACATGACCGGACCGGCGGCCTACAAGCTCGGCGACGTGATCACCGCTCGCAGCGGCACGACGATCGAGATCCACAACACCGATGCCGAGGGACGGGTGGTCCTCGCCGATGTCCTCGATGTCGTCCGGGAAATGGCCCCCCAGAGGATCGTCGACGCCGCCACCCTGACGGGGGCCTGCATGGTGGCCCTCGGCCACGACGTCGCCGGCCTGTTCACCAACGACCAAGCCTGGTGTGACCAGATCGCCGCCGCGGCGCGGGCCGTCGGAGAGCCGGTGTGGCAGCTGCCGATGTACCCGGAGTTCGACGAGCAGATCCGTGGCGACGTAGCCGACATCAAGAATGTTGGCGACGGACGGTGGGGGGGGGCGATCACCGCGGCCAAGTTCCTCGAGCGGTTCGTCGGCGGGATTCCCTGGACGCATGTCGACATCGCCGGCCCGGCGTTCGCGGAGAAGCCCCGGCCGTGGATCGATGGCGGCGGCACCGGAGTGCTCGTGCGGACGCTCGTCGAACTGGCGCGCGACGGATTCCGCTGACGCCGCGGCCGTCCATCCGGCTGCCGCGGAGCACACGCCGACGGCCGCTCACGCCCCCCCAATCACCCGCGCCACCTCATCCCGCGTCACCGGCTCGATCACGCCCCGCTCGGTGATGATCCCGCGGATCAGCCGGGCAGGCGTGACGTCGAAGGCAGGATTGAAGGCCTCGGCCTCCGGCGGGGCGATCGCTCTCCCCCAGGGGCTCGTCACCTCCGCGGCGGCGCGGTGCTCGATCGGGATTTCCGTGCCGTCGACGATCGAGAGATCGAACGTGCTCGACGGCGCGGCGACGTAAAACGGCACGCCGTGGGCCGCCGCGAGCACCGCCAAGCCGTACGTGCCAATCTTGTTGGCCGTGTCGCCGGCGGCGGTGATCCGATCGGCCCCGACGATGCAGCAGCCGATCCGGCCGGTGGCGAGGAGGTGCCCGGCGGCGGAGTCACACAGCACCGTCACCGGAATGCCACGCTGGACGAGCTCCCAGGCCGTCAGCCGCGCCCCCTGGAACAAAGGGCGGGTCTCGTCGGCCCAGACGCGGAAGCGTCGACCATCCGCCCACGCCGTCGTGATCACCGCCAGCGCCGTTCCGTCCCCTCCGGTGGCAAGCGCCCCGGCATTGCAGTGGGTGAGAACATCCCCCTCCGGCAACAGCTCGGCGCCGTATCGCCCGATCGCGGTGCACAGCCGCCGATCCTCCTCGTGGATCTCCGTGGCCGCACGGAGCAGGGAGGCAACCAAATCGGCCGGCGGCGGCGAGCCAGAGCCGGCAGGAGCCGGCAGACCGACCTCACGGAGGACACGTTTCACCGCCCAGCGAAGATTGACGGCCGTCGGCCGGGCGGCCGCAATTTCCTCCGCCGCGGCGAGAAGGTGAGCGACGGCCGGCCCGTCATCGAGCCCCTGCTGGCTGGCCTCGGTGGCGGCGACGACCACGCCATATCCGCCAGCGATCCCGATGGCCGGTGCGCCGCGCACCCGGAGGCTGCGGATCGCCTCGATCACGGTCGGCACGTTGCGGCACTCGACCCAGACGATCTCCCCAGGGAGCCGGGTCTGGTCGAGGAGCTCCAGATGCCCTCCGCTCCCCCCCACCCAGCGCACCGACACCGGGCTTGCTACGTCGTAATCGCTCATGATTTTTTCCCCTGGATGGGCGTGGATCGGGACTGTGAACCGGGCGTTGTCACCGGCCGAAGCGGGGCTCGGCACAGCGGAGACCGAACGCCGCCGCCACCGCCGGCTGCACAAGCTCCCCCCGCCAGACATTCACGGCAGATCGGATCGCGGCGCTCCGTTCCGCGGCCGGCCCCACCCCCTCCCGGGCCAGATCGAGGACGTAAGGGAGTGTGGCATTGCACAGCGCGTAGGTGCTCGTCCGCCCCACGGCCCCCGGCATGTTCGTGACGCAGTAGTGGACGATATCGTCGACGACGTAGGTCGGCTCGGCGTGCGTCGTCGGACGACTGGTGGCCACGCACCCCCCCTGATCGATCGCCACATCGATGATGACCGCCCCCGGCTTCATGAGCTTGAGGTCATCGCGCTCGACCAGATGCGGTGCCCGGGCCCCGGGGATCAGCACGCTGCCGATGACGAGATCGGCCCGACGCAGTTGTTCACGGATCGTGTGCCGATCGGAGAACAGGACGTCGACGTTGGGCGCGCTGACGTCGTCGAGGTAGCGGAGCCGTTCGAGGTTCGTGTCGAGGAGGCCGACGCTGGCGCCGAAGCCGGCGGCCACCTTGGCCGCGTTGGCACCAACCGTGCCGGCCCCGAGAATCGTGACATGCGCCGGCGCCACACCGGGCACCCCGCCGAGGAGGATGCCCCTCCCCATCTGTGGTTTCTCGAGGTATTTTGCCCCCTCCTGGATGCTCATCCGCCCGGCCACCTCGCTCATCGGCACGAGCAACGGCAACCGGCCCCGGTCATCCCGGAGTGTCTCGTAGGCCACCGCCGTGGCACCCGTCGCCAAGAACCCCTCGGTCAGCCCCCGGTCGGCGGCGAAGTGGAAATAGGTGAACAGCACCTGCCCCGTCCGGAGCAGGGCCAGCTCCGGACGCTGCGGCTCCTTCACCTTGACGACGAGGTCGGCCTCGGCAAACACCTCGGCGGCCGTGTCGACCAGCCGCGCCCCACACGCCTGGTAGGCCTCGTCGGGGAGGCCGGAGCCCGCCCCGGCGGTCCGCTGGACGATCACAGTGTGGCCGGCCCGCACCAGTTCCTCGACGCCCACCGGCAGGAGCGCCACCCGATATTCGTCGCGCTTCGTCTCCTTGGGGACTCCAACGATCGTCATGGGCGGGGCTCCGGGAGGGGAGGAACCGTGGCGGGGGGGGCGAGGCAAGAAGACAGCGACCGCCGGGGTCTACCCCGGCGGTCGCTCGTCGATCATGATGGCCCGTCCCTGGACTTGCGGGGCCGCAGGCCGATCGCCGGTCAGGCGAGCTTGTAGTCGGCCGGCATCGGAATCTTGTAGTTGCCATCCTTGTCGGGCATGACCGGCGGCTCGGCGTCCCACGACATGTTCTCCGGCATCGTGCGGATACTGCGCTCCATCATTTCCTTGAAGCTCACTTCCTTGCCGGAGTAGGTGGCATAGCGGGCCAGGCAGGCCGAGAAGCTCGACGTCGCGCCGTAGTAGGCGTTGTTGAGCGGCGTGTCGTTGCGGATCGCCGCCTGGAGCTCGTCGTGCTCCACCTGGTAGGGATTCGGATTCTCCCCCTGGTACTTCCACAGCACCTTGCCGGTGTAATCGGCGATCTCGCCGATCCGCACCTGGGCCTTGGTCCCCTGGAAGTATTCATCGACCCGACCGTCGCCGCCGGGAAACTGCCGGCACTGGCTGGCGACCCGCACCCCGCCCGGATAGACGAAGTTGACGCAGTGGTGGTCATAGATCTCACTCGGCTGCCCCGGCACCCGGTTTTGCTTGCCACCGGTGCCGTAGGCCGACTCCGGCACGCCGTCGAGGAACCAGTTGGCGACGTCGATGTTGTGGACGTGCTGCTCGCAGACGTGGTCGCCAGAGAGCCAATTGAAGTGGTACCAGTTGTTGACCTGAAACTGCATCTCCGTTTGGTTCGGCTGGCGGTTGCGGTACCAGATGCCGCCGCCGTTCCAGTAGACCTGCCCGCCGATGATGTCGCCGGCGAGCCCCTCGCGGATCCGCTTTACTGTCTCGCGGTAGCGGTTCTCGTAGCGGCGCTGGAGGCCGACAGCGACCTTGAGCTTCTTCTCGTCGGCCATTTTCGCTGCCGTCAGGCAAACCTGGGCGCCGAAGCTATCGACGCACACCGGCTTCTCCATGAAGACGTGCTTCCCCGCCTTGACCGCTTCCTGGAAGTGGAACGGACGGAAGCCGGGGGGCGTGGCGAGGATGACCATGTCACAGTGCTCGAGGACCTGCTTGTAGGCGTCGAGCCCTTGGAAGCGCCGATCCTCGGGGCATTCGATCTTGTCCTTCATCTCCTCGACGGCCCGCAGGGCACCGTCGATGCGATCGCCGAAGGCATCGCCGATCGCGGTCAGCTTGACGTTCGACCCCGGTACCGAGAGCGACTGCTGGAGGGCACCGGTGCCCCGGCCGCCGGCGCCGATGAGGCCGATGCGGATGACGTCGCTCGACGGGTTCTGCCCGTGCACGACCGGCACAGCGGCGAGGGTGCCGCCGATCGCTCCGGCAACCTTGAGGGCGTCGCGGCGGGAGAAGGTGCTCGTGGGGGTGCCTGGGCGGACGGGTGCGCTCATCGCAGGGGAACTCCTGACCGGGGGGGAAACTTCCAAAGACGACTGGCAAGGATACCCTGCCGACGGCGGCAGGGAAACGGGGGCCAGGGTCACTCTTCCGCGGCCGAATCCGAGCCACGGCCGCGGATGAAGAGGCGGATCGGCACTTCTTTGAGGAAGGTGGTCTGCCGCAGGGAATTGACGAGATAACGCTTGTAGGGCTCGGTGATGCCGCGGGGGTCGCTGGTGGAGAGGACGATCGTCGGCGGATTGACCTCGACTTGGGTGGCGTAATAGATCCGGACCGGACGACCGCGGGGATCGGCGGGGGGATGGTTGGTTTCGACGGCGGTGCGGATGGCCGTATTGAGCTTCGCGGTCTGGATCCGAGTGCTGCTTTGCCGGAACAACCGCTGCGCGGTGTCGACGACCGCTTTCACGTTCCGCCCCGACGTGGCCGTGGTGAACTCGACCGGGGCCCAGGGCATCGAGCGGAAGGTCTCGCGGAGGTAGTCGTCCCATTCCTTCCGATCCACCTCGCCGGCATACAGATCCCATTTGTTGATCACGAACACGACCGGCTTGGCCTCCTCGAGGATCGTGTCAACGAGTTGCTTGTCGACCCGCCCGATCGGCTCGGAGGCGTCGAGGAACAGGAGCACGACGTCGGCCCGCCGGATGCTCCGTTCGGCGCGGTGGGTGGAATAGAAGTCGAGGTCCGTCTTCCGGCTCTTCGTCCGCCGCAGGCCCGGCGTGTCGATGGCCAGGAACGAGTGGCCGTCGACCTCGAAGCGGACGTCGATGCTGTCGCGCGTGGTGCCGGCAATCGGGCTGGTGATCACGCGATCCTCGTGCGCCAGCGCGTTGGTGAAAGTGCTTTTTCCCACGTTGCGGCGCCCCACGATCGCCAGCTTCATCTCCGGCAAGCCCGCCCCATCGGCCTCCTCGGGCCAGGCCTCGGGGAGATGCGCGACGATCTCCTCGACCAGTTCGGCGCGGTTGCGGTTCTGCCGGACGCTGACCACCAGCGGCGGGCCGAAGCCGAGCGCGTCGAAATCATGGGCGAGGAGGTCGTACTTCGAATCGTCGGCCTTGTTGGCCACGAGCAACACTGGCGCACCGGTGGACCGCACCCGCCGCGCGACCTCACGATCGGCGGGGAGGAGGCCGCTGCGGACTTCGACGACAAACACGATCAGCGCCGCCGTCGTCAGCCCGGAGGTGATCTGGGCATCGATCTGGGTGGTGAGCCCATCGGGATCGTCGAACCCCATGCCGCCGGTGTCGACGAGGTCGAAGACCCGGTTCTCGAGGCTCACCCGCTGGACGAGCCGGTCACGGGTGACGCCGGCGGTTGGGTCCTCGATGGCGATCCGCTTCTCGATCAGCCAATTGAACAGGCTCGACTTCCCCACGTTCGGCCGACCGACCACGATCACTTGGGGGATGACTTCATTCGCTGGCATCACTCGACTCCATCAGGTCGCCGAGACGCCGGCGCGGCATGGCGTGGACAAGGTAACGGTGGGTAATCGCGACCGACAGATCACGGAGATGGCCGTCGAGCCGCACCAACAGCCGGTCGAGCTGCCCACGGGCGCCGTCCGAATCGGGGACGACCAGGGCCGAGACATCGGCGAGACGGAGCAGCCCCGTGGCCGCCATCGCCGCCCGCTGATCGTCGGCGAGGACCGGCGAGCCGCTGTCGCGGGGGAGGGCACCGACATGGGCCTCGAGCGCCGCCATCTGGAAGCCGACGCTGCGGGGATTCGTCTCGTCGGTGAGGAGGAGGTCGATCAGCGGGGCAGCCTGGAGAGTGCCGAGGTAGCGGTTGCGGTAGGTCATCGAACTGTCGGCGATCTCAAGGAGCATCTCGTCGATTCGCTGCTCGTCGGCCCGCGCCGTCACGATGGTGCTCCGGAGGAGGTGCACCATGCCGGTAGCCCGTTCGAGGCGGCGCCCCATGTCGAGAAACCGCCAGCCCGGACCGCGCGTCATGCTCTCGGTACCGAGGCCGGCGAAGGCGGAGAAATCGAGGATCAGCATGTCGAGGAAGGAGAGCACGTCGCCGTCATGAACGAACACGACCGGTGTCCCCCCAGCCCCAGCACGGACGTCGGCCAGCCCGTCGCGGCGGAGACGGGAGAGGATTTTCCAGGAATCGATCGAGATCCTGTCGCGAACGACACT
>SIAG01000061.1 GCA_009691925.1 Planctomycetaceae bacterium | reverse complement strand
GTACGAACCAGACGACCCGGATCGACTGATGCCGCCGCGGGCTTCGCTACCCATGAATGCGTTGTAAAGCGAATAAGTGTCGGTCGCAGCCACAGAGTTCAGGAAGTCGGTGTACTGCTGGTTCGTAAACTCGTACTTCATGATCTGGAATGCAGCGGCGACGGCGCCGTAGTCGCGGACAAAAAGTCGAATATTAGCCGTGTTCCCCGGGTCACCGACCGGCACCCACTGGATCGGTTCGGCGTTGGCGATAGAGCCCAACGGGAGGCAGGCCAAGGCAGCCAGCCAGCCAGAAAACGGTTTCAAAGAAAAGCGGGCCATTCGGTTCATCCTTTCGATGGGCAGATCTGCATTTGACGGAGCGCGGGAAACAACCCGCCAACCCATTGAATAGACTATTTCCAAAAAAAGTTATTTCAATTCCATTCCAAGGCCCTGTCCGAAGTCTCACGAAGTTTCCGCAAGCCAAAGCCGCCCGATCACTCTTATGCAACTTCTAGAGCCACCAGAGCATGCACCACACGCACAGACGGGAACTTGCGGGCTGTGGCCAACTCGATCCGCAGCCGGTATTCGGCCAATGAAGCCGACGGAGCCCGGCGATATCTCCTCCCGGCGATCCGGTGGGATGACATCAGCAATGCGTTTTTTTGAGGCTGCAGGCGATCAGTCGCCGCCGGGCTCGGGGGCGTCGTCACCCTTCTCTTCCGGCTCGCGCCGCGTGGGGCGTCGGGCATCGTGGCGGCGGAACACGGCTACCACATCCTCGATCGGCACGACGTAGAGAAGGTTGTCCTGCTCGAAGTCGACCGGGATCGAGTTCTTGGGATGGAACAGAACCTTGTCGTACTTCTCAATCGGGAAGTCGGCATCGCGCTCCACCTGGAGGCTGACCTCGACAACGCGCCCCGTGATCGTGGGGATCTCCGCCTGGTCGGGGAGAACAATCCCTCCGCGCGTCTTGTTGCGGCTCTCGTCCTTGCGGATCAGCACCCGCATCCCCAGCGGCTCAACAAAATCATCCACGCTCACCTCCGCGATCGACAGCTGACCGGGCTCCTCGGCTGAGCCCCCGCCGGCATCCCACCCTGCCGACGGGGATGCCGCGAACGATGTTGTACGTCGCTCGCGGCTGGCGAGCCACTCCCCGAAAGATCGGGACCGGGAGGGACGCGGGGCCGACCATTCACGGGCTCTCGAAGGCGTTCTCGAAGTGCTCGATGATCGGGGCCTCGCCGCCGACGCCGAATATTACTGTGACGACATCGATGCGCACCTGGCAATCCTGGAGCCGGTGCCGGCGGATGTAGGCATTGGCGAGCTCCGAGATCCGCCGCTGCTTCACCGGCCCGACCGTCTCGGCAGGGTGGCCGTGCCGGGTGTCGGAGCGGCTTCTGACCTCGACGAACACCACCGTTCGGCCATCGAGGGCAACGATGTCGATGTCGCCCCGGAGTACCCGTTCCCGTCGACCGACGATCCGGTAGCCGAGCCGCTGGAGATGCTTTGCGGCCAGATCCTCCCCTTTCCGGCCGAGCGCGTCGCGGTCGTCCGGTCCGTCACGGTGAAGGTTGAGGTCGCGCCGGTCCATCGGTCCCTCTCCCCACCGACGGCGCAGTGGCGCACCGCCGATGACCAGGGTCTTCGCGGGATTCAGAGGAGCGGGGGTGCCTGCGGCGGGGTCAGGCCTTCGCGGACTTTTTCGCAGCCGCCTTCTTGGCAGCGGCTGCAGCCAGAGCGACTTCGTCGCGCTTCTCACGCAGACGCACCGCCTTGCCGACGCGGTCACGAAGGTAGTAGAGCTTAGCGCGGCGCGAGACGCCCGACCGCTTCACCTCGACCTTGGCGATCTTCGGGGAATGAAGCGGAAACTTCCGCTCCACCCCCTCGCCGCCGACGATCCGCCGGACGGTGAACATCTCCCGGCTGCCGGTGCCGCTGCGGGCGATGACGACGCCACTGAAGATCTGAACTCGCTCCTTCTCGCCTTCGAGAATGCGGGTGTGGACGTCGACGGTGTCGCCGATGGCGAACTGCGGAACTTCCGATTTGAGGCTCGAGGCCTCGACGAGGGACAGGGTCTTCTGGCTCACGGCACGCTCCTTGGAGTGGTTTCGATGGCCCGGGCTGTCGGCTCCGGAGCCTTCTTGGTCAGGACTGGGGATTGGTTCGGGGATGGCTCGCCGGGGCGGTCCGACGAGCCGGCCTCGCGGCGGTGAGTCGCGGCGATCGCCTGCTCATGGCGCCACTTCGCGATCTTGCCATGGTCCCCCGACAGTAACACGTCGGGGACTCCCATGCCGCGGAACTCCCGCGGACGGGTGTACTGGGGGCCTTCGACGAGCCGGCCGGGGTTGGAGAAAGAATCCTGACGGGCGCTCTCCTCATCGCCGAGCACGCCGGGAACGAGCCGGCAGACGGCGTCGACGACGACCATCGCCGCCACTTCCCCTCCGGAGAGGACAAAGTCGCCGATGGAGAGCTCCTCGGCCCCCAAAGCCGCGCCGACGCGGGCGTCGAACCCTTCGTAGCGGCCACAGACGAGCACGATCCGCTCGCGACGGGAGAGCTCCTCGACCACTTCCTGGGTGAGCCGTCGCCCCCCCGGCGTGAGCAGGATCACCGCGCTGCCCTGTGCGGACCGATCAAGTCCCTCGTCGCCCTCGTCGGCGGATGCAGCCGGGGTAGGACTGACGACATGCTCGGCACAGGCAACGACCGGGCCTGGCATCAGAAGCATCCCTGGGCCACCGCCAAAGGGGCGGTCATCGACCTGCCGGTGGATTCCCTCCGCAAAGTCACGGATGTTCGTGACACGGATGTCGAGCAGCCCGGAGGCGCGGGCGGCCCCGAGCAGACTCCCGTCGAGGAAGCCGGCGAACATCTCGGGAAAGAGGGTGAGGATATCGATGCGCATGACGAAAAACTCGTGCCGGCGTGACGGCACCACCGGGTGGGCCCGGCCTACACCGCCTACGGAAAAGTGACCCGCACAGCCCTTCATCGACTCCCGCAGCCCAGGGATGGTGAGCTTTGGAGAGCGGCTGAAAGGAAACGAACCACCCGTGGCTGTCCCGCGGTGGGGTCAGCCTTCTGCGACGGGGGCCTCGGTGGCCGGTTCAGCGGCAACTTCTGCGGCGGCAACTTCTGCGGCGGCAACTTCTGCGGCGGCAACTTCTGCGGCGGGGGCCACGGCGACCACGGCGGCAGCCGTGGACTTCACTTCGGGAACGAAAACCGGGGCACCGGATTCGGGGATGATTCGCGGAAGCTTGAGCTTGGCACGAGCCAATTCCATCTCCTTGACGTGGGTTCCCTTTGCCCCGTACTTCTTGATCAGCACCTTAACAGCGTCGCTCGGCTTAGCACCGACCGACAGCCAGTATTCGAGCCGAACATTGTCGAGCGTCACCCGGGCGTCCGTGTCGGGCACGGAGGTGTCGTACGTGCCGAGCTCCTCGATCACGCGGCCGTCGCGAGGGCTGCGCTTGTCGGTCGCGCAAATCCGATAGTAGGCGCGGTTCTTCCGACCCATCCGCTTCATCCGAATCGCCACTGCCACGGTCGCAATCTCCGTTGGAACTGATTTTTTTCCGGCCTTGCAGTGTATCGCTGCGCCGCTGGAACCCAAGACCATCTCGCCGTAGGGCTGTTTTCCGCCAAATTTTGCGTTTTTGCTTTCTCCCTGCCCCCCCATCCCCCGCCATCCCCCGTCCCCGGCGGGCCAGCGACTCCCGCGGCGGGCCGCTCGGAGCTACGATCGCCAAGCGTCGCTTCCCCTCTCCCGTCGGGGCCCATGCCGATGACCGGACTTGTCTCCGATCCCGCCGCGCTCCTCCATGACACTGGGCCGGGGCACCCGGAAACGCCGGCGCGGGTGAAGGCCGTCCTCGACCGGCTGCAGGGTGACGGCTTGCTTGAGCGCTGCGTCGGGCTTGTGTCGCGCCCGATCACCGACGCCGAGCTTTGCCGCATCCACACGCCGGATTACTTGAGGATCGTGGCGGAGGATGTCGCCGCTGGGCTCGTCGTCCTCTCCACCGGCGACACGGCGATCAACGGACAGCCCTCGCTCGACGCCGCCCGCCATGCCGCCGGGGGGCTCCTCGGCGCGGTCGATGCAGTCTGCACCGGTCGCGTGGCCAACGCCTTCGCGGTCGTCCGTCCCCCCGGCCACCATGCCACACCGGCGAAGGGGATGGGATTCTGCCTGTTCAACACCGTGGCGCTCGCCGCCCGCCACGCGCAGGCGGTGCACGGCCTCGAACGCGTGCTGATCGTCGACTGGGATGTCCACCACGGCAACGGCACGCAGGATGCCTTTTACGAGGACGCGAGTGTCCTCTTCTTCGACACGCATCAGTCGCCCCTCTATCCCGGCTCCGGGCATGCCAACGAGACCGGCCGCGACGCGGGGGAGGGGTTCACGATCAATTGCCCCTTTCCGGCCGGCGCCGGCCGGAAAGAGATCGTCGCCGCGTTCCGCGAGCGACTCGTACCGGCGGCTGAGCGGTTCCGGCCGCAGCTCGTCCTCGTCTCGGCCGGCTTCGACTCGCGGATCGACGATCCCCTCGGCCAGTTCACCCTCACCGACACCGACTTCGCCGAGCTTACCGGCATCGTCCGGGAGATCGCCGAGCGGCACGCCGGCGGGCGGCTGGTGTCGACGCTCGAGGGGGGCTATGCGCTGACCGGGCTCGCCTCAGCCGCCGCGGCCCACCTCAAAGCGCTGCTGTGAGCCGCGAATGCCCCCCTGCTGCCGTCGGTCGAAGGCCACCGCCGAAAGGGCGAGAATGGTTGGGAAATGGCTGAAAACGGCCTCACTGCGGCTGCCCGGGGCGTGGTACGCTCCGGCCGAATGAGGATCACCGCGCCAGGAGACGCACGCATGAAAACCGCTGCTTCGGTCAGTCGCTCTTTGCTCACCGGACGTCGCCGGATGCTCGCCGCGGCCGCGCTGGCCGCAGTCACGGGCTGGACAGGCTCGGCGTTCCCCGGACAGGCGCTGGCCGCCGCGGCGAAGGTACCGGTGGTCGTCGCCTTCTACGCGACGCCGCTGGAGGAGCCGTGGAACATGGTGATCCACAGGGCGATGGAGATGGAGCAGCAGGCCGGCAAGATCCGCTACAGCTGGAAGGACAACCTCGCCGGTGTCGCCCCGATGGCAGCGGCGATCAGCGCGAGCCTCGCCGAGAAGCCCGACATGATCGTGGCCGACGCCGCCGACGGCGACCAGGAGATCCGCGCCATCGCCGCCGCCAATCCCGGCATCAAGTTCGTGATCGGCACCGCCGCGCAGCCCCAGGCCCCGAACCTGTCGATCTTCGACAGCAATCTGGCGGAGCCGGCTTACCTTTGCGGGATCCTTGCCGGCAGTCTGACGAAGTCGGGGGTCGTCGGCGTCGTCTGCGGGAAGGCGGAGCCGCACGTCAACCGGACGATCAACGCCTTTATCGCCGGCGCCCATGACGCCGGTGCCAAGGTGAAGGTGAAGGTAACATTCATCGATTCCTGGTACGACCCGCCGAAGGCCAAGGCGGCGGCGCTGGCCCAGATCGCGGCCGGTGCCGACGTGATCTACGCCGAGCGCGAGGGGGCGATCGCCGGCGTGAAGGAGAAGGGGGTGTTCGCCTTCGGCAACCTCGTCGACCAGTTCGCCGAGGCCCCCGAATGCGTGATCACCGGCCCGGTGTGGAACATGACGCCGCTGGCCGACTACATCGTTAAGAAAGCGGCGGCCGGCGTGGTGCACGCCGAAGACCTCCAGGACTTCTCGACCCTGGCCCGCGGCGGGGCGGCGCTGGCGCCGTTCCACGGCTGGGAGACGAGGCTTCCGTTGGAGACCCTCGAAATCCTCCGCGAGAAAGACCGGGCCCTCAAGGCGGGGCTGATGACCCTCGAGCAGAACATCTCGACCCCGAAGGGGGATTGAGGGGGGAATCCACGGTTCGCCCGTCACCCGAGAGCCCCTGCCGCAAGGGAGAAGCCCGGCTCGATCGATTCGACTCTTTGCCCGGCGTACGATTTGTGTGGCTTCATCGGCACCGCTTGGGGGCGGCTGCAATGATGGATGCGGCCCGTGCCCCCGTGGCGCGGGGCCTTGATGCCTTCACGGTGCGCATCGTTTGATGAGCCGGCGCTGGCCCTACGGTTCGCTGCGATCGCGGCTCGCTTCCTCGTCCAGGGCCTGACAACGCTTCCCACGACGGATCCATTGCCATGCCATCCTTCCGCCCGCTCTTCCCTTGGCTCGTTAACGCCGGCGTTCTTCTCGCTCCGGTCGCCTCGCCGGCGGCCGACCCGCCGCGGGCTGACCTCGTCATCGCCGACTTCGATGAGGAGTCCTACGGCGCGTGGATCGTCGAGGGATCGGCTTTTGGAAAGGAGCCGGCCCGGGGAGCCTTGCCTGGGCAGATGGCAGTCGACGGCTTCCTTGGAAAGGGGCTCGTCAATTCGTTCCTTGGCGGCGACGACAGCACCGGCACGCTCACCTCGCCGCCGTTCACGATTCAAAGACCCTTCATCAGCTTTCTGATCGGCGGTGGCAACAACCCTGACAAGCTCGCCCTCGAGCTTCTCGTCGACGGGAAGTCGGTCCGCGGCGCCACCGGCGGGAACGACCGGCCGGGGGGAATCGAGACGCTCCTCCGCGAGTCATGGGATGTGGCGGAGCTCGTCGGAAGAACCGCCACGCTGCGGGTGATCGATGCCGCGACGGGGGGCTGGGGGCACATCAATGTCGATCAGATCGTGCAGACCGACACGAAGCCTAAGGGGACGCTCCAGTTCGTCCGCCGCGAGCTCGTTGCCGAGACTCGCTTCCTCCACATCCCGATCAAGAACGGCGCGGCGAAGCGGGCCGTGACGCTCCTCGTCGATGGCAAGGTCGTGGTCCGCAACGACATCGAGCTGGCCGACGGTGCGCCCGACTGGTGGGCCCCGCTGGAGATCTCGGCCTGGCAGGGGAAAACCCTCGCCCTCGTCGTCGACAAGCTCCCCGAGGAGTCTGCCGCGCTTGCCTCCATCAAGGCGACCGACACGTTTCTCGGGCCCGGCGCGCCCGATCCTCTCTACGCCGAGCCGCTCCGCGGGCAGTTTCACTTCTCCCCGCGCCGCGGCTGGAACAACGATCCCAACGGCCTCGTCTTCTTTGAAGGGCAGTACCACCTCTTCTTCCAGCACAATCCCTATGGCTGGGGCTGGGGCAACATGCACTGGGGGCATGCGGTGAGCCGGGATCTCGTCCACTGGGAAGAGCTCGGCGAGACCCTCGCGCCCGACGCGATGGGGCCGATGTTCAGCGGCAGCGCCGTCGTCGATTGGAAAAACACAAGCGGCTTCGGCAAGGAAGGCAAGCCGCCCCTCGTCCTCATCTACACCGCCGCCGGCAATCCGGCCGTCCAATGCCTCGCCCACAGCACCGACGGCCGCACGTTCATGAAGTTCGAGGGCAATCCGGTCGTCGGGCAATTCACCCCCGGCAACCGCGACCCAAAGGTTTTTTGGCACGAGCCGACGCAGCAGTGGGTGATGACGCTCTATGTGGAGGAGAAGGCACCGAACGGACCGGTGGTCCACACAATCCGCTTCCTTTCGTCCCCCGATCTCAAGACCTGGACGAGCCAGAGCACGACCGAGGGATTTTTCGAGTGCCCCGACTTCTTCGAGCTTCCCGTCGACGGCGATGCCGCGAACAAGAAATGGGTGCTCCTCGGGGCGAGCAGCGAATATCGGGTGGGATCATTTGACGGGAAGGCCTTCCAGTCCGAGACGCCGAAGCTGCCGGGGCACCGCGGCCGGGGCTTCTATGCGGCGCAGTCGTTCAGCGACATCCCGGCCAGCGACGGCCGGCGGATCCTCATCGGCTGGTTTCAGACCGAGACGCGCGGCATGCCCTTCAACCAGTCGATGACCGTTCCGCTCGAACTCGGGCTCGTCTCGACCGCCGACGGCCCGCGGATGACGTTCACGCCGGTCGAGGAACTGAAATCCCTCCGCACCGGTTCGCAGCGAATCGCGCTCGAGGTCCTCAAACCCACCGACCCCAATCCCTTAGCTGGCGTCGCGGCGGAGCTTGTCGAAATCCGGGCCGAGTTTGCGGCCGAAAGCGGCACCGACGTGGCGTTTTGCGTCCGTGGTGTTGATCTGGTCTGGGAGTCAAAGACGGAGGAGATCGTCGTCAACGGCCATCGCGCCCCGGCGCCGCTGCGGGGCGGCCGCCAACAGCTCGTCATCCTCGCCGACCGAACCGGGCTTGAAGTCTTTGCCAGTGGCGGCCTGACGGTCGTCCCGATGCCTGTGAATCTCCGCGCCGATGACCTCGCTTCCGGCGTCAAGGCGATCGGTGGCCCGGTCCGTTTTCACTCCCTCGAGATCCATGACCTGAAGTCGGCATGGAACTCCGCCACCGCAAGCACTTCACCGTAGGCAGACATGTTGTCACACCTTCAGGAGGGGAATCGCACGATGCGTCACGCCACTGGCAGAGCGTTGGTCGGCAGCCTCGGGTGCGTAGCGCTTGGCCTCCTGTTGGCCGCCCCGCTCACCCCGGCCCAGGACCGCGGGCAGGAGCAGCGAATCGAGCCTGCGCCCAGCGCCGACGGGGAGCGCAGCCCGCCGGCCGACGATCCTTTTCCGAAGACCTATGCCGATCCGGCCGTTCCCCTCCTCCAACTGCCGACACAATTTCGATCCCGGCGCACGACCGCCAACATCGCCTCTGGCGTCGACGACGCCATCGTCATTCTCGATGTCGCCGGCCCGGGATGCCTGCGGAAGTTGTGGTTCGTGTTCGCCGAGAAGGACCTCGATGACCTCGAGATCGAGATCACCGTCGACGGTGCAGAGGCGCCCCAAGTGCGCATGCCGTTGCGGTCATTCTTCGGCACACTCCTCGGCTTCGAGGATTACCACATCGCCAGCGCCGGCATCGTCACCTTTCCAAACTTCACGGTGACCAACGACCCGTTGATCCCCCCGAAGGCATCGCCCGGGTGGAATTGCCATCTCCCGATTCCCTTCTCCACCAGTTGCATCATCCGGCTGCACGGCAAGTCACCCAAGCATGGCGCGGCCATGATCGATTGGCAGCAGTACTCCGCAGACGTCGAGCTGACTCCGCTGCGGTTCCATGCCCAACGGCACTTCGCCGAGCCGGCGTCGCCGGCGGAGCCATTCCCGATCCTCGAGACGGAGGGAGTCGGGTTTCTGGCTGGCTATGTGATGGGATATCGCCAGAAGGATCATGGCGACATGGTCTTCCACAACAGCGGCACACGGATGCTGATCGATGGCGAGACCGACCCGCACGTGATCTGCGGAGCCAATGTCGAGGACGATTTCGGCTTTTCCTGGGGTTTCAACCAGTATCAGACACCGTGGGCGGGATGTCCGTACCGTGACAACCGGGGCCGGAACGATCAGGACGGCGTCTTCTACCGCTTCTTCGGGCCAGATCCGGTCCTCTTTCGATCATCGTTGCTCTTCACCTCGAATGCCCGGCCCGACGACTACGAAGCGGTGTCGTATTACTACAAAGTCCCGCGGTCGAAAGCTCCGCGCGTCGATTCGCCCACCGACTGGGTGGCCGTGGGGCTGATCCCGGACGGCGCCGATTTCGATGTCTTCCGCCAGCCGGCCGACGACCTGATCCGGCAGCTCTCCCAGCCCGTCCTCCCCGCCACCGTCAAGATCGGTGCCGCCGACTTTCCCCTCCACGCGCTCACGAGCGAGCACGGCTGGCTGCGACTGGAGCATGTCAGCCAGCATCGCCCGGCCTATCCACCGACAGACCACTCGATCTACGCGAGGGCGACACTCTCGAGCGCTGTCCAACGCCGGGCCATGCTTCGGCTGGCCTTCGACGACTGGGCCACCGTCTGGCTCAACGGCGAGGAGCTCGCCACGTTCGATCATGCGTCGGGATTCGAGACGGCGAGGCTCCCTGTGCACCTCAAGCCGGGGGAAAATCAGCTCGTCATCAAGACGAACAATCGACAGAACTCCGACCGGCTGATCTGGGTCATCCACGCTGCGATCGAGCCGGAGCGATGAACCACCGCCCGATGGCGAAACACATCTTCATGATCACCGTCCACAATCTCGCATCAGCCTAGCCAAAGGGAGCGAAGAGGCCCGATCGATGACCGCACCGCCGCTGCTCTCGATGGAGGGAATCGCCAAGAGCTATCCCGGCGTGCAGGCGCTTGCCGGCGTGAATCTGGCGCTTGGGCGCGGCGAGGTCCTCGCCCTTCTCGGCGAGAACGGCGCCGGGAAGAGCACGCTCATGAAGATCCTCGGCGGCGCCGTCCGCCCCGACGCCGGGCGGATCGTCATCGACAGCATCGAGCGGCCGATCCGCTCGCCCCTCGACGCCCGCGGCGCGGGCGTCGCCGTGATCCATCAGGAGTTCAACCTCGTCCCGGTCCTCGGCGCCGCCGACAACATCTTCCTCGGCCAGGAGGTCGCCCGCGGCCCCGCCGGCCTGGCGTGGATCGATCGCGGCGCCCAGCGCCGCCGCGCCCAGGCCCTCCTCGCCCGGCTCGGGGCCGACTTCGATGCCGATGCCCCCTGTCGCTCGCTCTCGGTGGCAAGGCAGCAGCTTGTCGAGATCGCCAAGGCGCTCGTAGCGGGGGCCCGGATCCTCGTCATGGATGAGCCCAGCGCGGCGCTAACGACACCGGAGGTGGCCGCCCTCCATGACGTCATCCGGGAGCTGAAGCGCGCCGGGACGGGGATCGTCTACGTCAGCCATCGCCTCGAGGAGATCGCTGCGGTCTGCGACCGGGTGGAGGTGCTCCGCGACGGCCGGAATGTCGGCGGCACCCCCGTCGCCGACGTCAGCCGCGGCGATCTCATCCGGATGATGGTCGGCCGCGCGCTTGTTGAGGAGTTTCCCAGCCGCAGCCGCACGCCCGGCGAGGTCCGCCTCGTCGTCGAGGGGCTGTCTCGTGGCACGGCCGTGCGCGGCGTGTCGTTCGCGGCCCGGGCCGGCGAGATCCTGGCGCTCACCGGGCTTGTCGGCTCGGGCCGCACCGAGGTCCTCCGGCTCCTGTTCGGCGCCGACCGCCGAGACTCCGGCACGATCCGCCTCGATGGCAGGCCGGTCGACCCGCGTTCCCCGCGCGCGGCGATCGCGGTCGGCATCGGGCTGTTGCCGGAGGACCGCAAGCTCCAGGGGCTCGTCCTCGGCTTGTCGGTCCGGGAGAACTTTTCTCTGCCGAACCTGGCCCGGTTTTCCCGCGCTGGAGTCGTCCGCCGTAGCGAGGAGCAGAAGGCCTGCGCGGGCTTCGTTGCGTCGCTGCGCATCAAGACACCGCGGCAGGAGACGGCCGTCCGCGGGCTCTCCGGTGGCAATCAGCAGAAGGTGGTTCTCGCCAAGTGGCTCGAGCACCATTGCGAGGTCCTCCTCTTCGACGAACCGACGCGCGGCGTCGACGTCGGGGCAAAGGTGGAGATCTACCAGCTCATGAACGACCTCGCCGCTACCGGGAAGGTGGTGGTGATGGTCAGCTCTGATCTTCCGGAGGTGCTGGGGATGGCCGACCGGATTCTCGTCATGCACGATGGACGGATCACCGGACGGATCGAAGACGTCTCGAAAGCCACGCAGGAATCGATCATGGAGCTGGCTGTCACATGACGCACGACTCTCCCGCCACCGTTCCGGAAAGCCCTACCCGGGCGAGCCCGAAGGGAACCTGGCTGCCGAGCGCGCTCTCGAACCTCGGCATGACCTGGGTGCTCCTCGGCCTGTGTGTCCTCTTCAGTGCGCTCACCTGGGGCGAGCAGCAGCCGGGGGGAGCCGCGGCGGCCCGCGGTGTCGCCGACGATATTCTCGCCGCCCATGCCCCAGCCCCGCGAGTCCTTGTGGCGGTCCGCGGGCAGCCGGATGACGTCGCCTATGCCGACACACTCGCGGAGATTCTTCGTGAGCGGGGCGCGACGGTCATCGGCGTCGTCAAGGGGGAGCCGAAGGAGGCCCGCGCGGCGCTCGTTGCCGCCAATGCCGCCGGGGACCCGCTCGACGTCATCGCCGGGAGTGCGGCCAGCGCCGCTTGGGCGCTGTTTTCCGACCTGCCGGCCGATTTCCCGGCGCTCGAGGATCCCTCCATCATCCGGCCGCGCCCTTACGCCTGGCCGAACTTCCTCAAAGTCGAGAACCTTCTCAACATCGCCAACCAGATCGCCGTGATCGCGATCCTCGCCGTGGGGATGACGCTCGTGATCATCACCGGCGGGATCGATCTCTCCGTCGGGAGCATAATCGCGCTGGCTTCGGTGGTGACGGCGGTCCTCGTCCGGGATTTTGCCGGCGGCGTCGAGGCGGGCGCGCTTGGCATGTTGCTTGCCGGCCTCGGCGGCGTGGCGGTCGGGGCACTTGCCGGAGCGGTGTCGGGGGGCGTGATCGTGGGCTTCGGGATTCCCCCCTTCATCGCCACGCTCGCGATGATGCTCGTGGCCGGCGGCGGAGCCTCGATGCTCGCCAAGGGGCAGAGCGTCTACCAGGTGCCCGACGCCTTCATGTGGCTCGGCCGCGGGGCCGACCTCGGGCTCCCCAACGCCGTCGTCCTCGTTCTCCTTCTCTATGCAATCGCCCACGTCGTGATGACGCGGATGACGTTCGGCCGCTGGCTCCTCGCCGTCGGCGGCAACCGGGAGGCGGCCCGGCTTTCTGGTGTGCCGGTGGCGGGAACGCTCCTGGCCGCCTACCTCCTCTCCGGGGCCCTGGCGGGCCTCGGGGGGGTGGTGATGGCCTCGCAGCTCAAGAGTGGCTCCCCGAACTTCGGGCAGATGTACGAGCTCTACGTCATCGCTGCGGTGGTCGTCGGTGGAACAAGCCTCGCCGGCGGCGAGGGGAGCATGATCGGGACGCTCGTCGGGGCGCTGATCATCGCCGTGATCCAAAACGGCATGAACCTCGTCGGCATCGAGAGTTACACGCAGCGCGTCGTTCTCGGCGGCGTGATCCTCGCCGCGGTGCTCCTCGACCGGCTGAGGCGACGGTGAGTACAATTTCTTCATGCTCAGCCAGGAAACCCTCGACGCCTACCGCCGCATGACCCCCGGGGAACGGCTGGCGATCGCGCTGGAAATGACGCAGGCGAACCTTCCTGCGCTTCTCGAGGGGAGTCCCTCGGTTGTCGCGCGTCGTTTCGAATTGCTCCGCCGGGAGAACGACCTCCGCAATGAGGCGATCCGGAGGGCCATCTCCCTCACGCGGAGACGGCCGTGAGCGATCTGGTCGACACGATCGGCGAGTTTGCCGATCTGTTTGAACAACTCCGAATCCCCTACTGCATCATGGGGGGCTGGGCCGTCCGCCTCTACGGGCTCCCACGCCCGACCTACGACATCGATTTCACGATCGCTATCGACCGGAGCCGACTGCCTCAACTCTACGACGAGGCCGAAGAACGCGGATTCACAGTCCCCGAGCCTTTCCGGGGCGGATGGGTCGATTCTGTCGCCGACATGCCTCTGGTGAAGTTCCGGCTGCTTGTCGAGGGACATGGCATCGACATCGACATCTTCTTGGCCGAGTCGGAATACCAGCAGGAAATCGTCCGTCGTCGCCGGATCCACGATTTTCGCGGCCGGGCGATCGCCTTCGTGACCCCAGAAGACCTCGTGCTCCTCAAGCTGATCGCCAGTCGCACCCGCGATCTCGCCGACATCGAGGATGTCATGCTGGCGCAGCCTGCGCTCGACGAAACCTACCTGCGCCGCTGGGCC